>JAJZGN010000073.1 GCA_021798435.1 bacterium
GGAACGGCACGAGCCTCTCGCGCCTTCCGAGAAGTTGCCTCGAGGGGCGGAATGTGCCTCTCCCGCAGCGCCTTCGCCGAGGCGCGGAGATTTTCTCCAAGTCCCCACCGCCTTTCCTCGGCCTTCCAGGACTGGACAGGGGCCTTGGGTGACGGGGATCTGATTCTCAGTGGCACCAGGGCCAACGGGCGCATCCCGCACCCGGGCGTGAGGGAGCGGGGAGGCTTTGGAGCGGGCCCCGTTCCAGGGTGGCAACTCGCCTTGACGATGCGCAACTCGCTGCCTAGAGTTGGGCGGTGATCTCGAAGCTGGTCTTGGCGGAGCACAAGGTTGCTGCTGCCCTAATCTCAGCGGTGGTCGTGGCGGGGCTGGGACTCGGCATCTGGACGGCGAATTCGATACTTCCCTATCCGGCCGACGCGATCCCAGCGCCCCACATCGGGCACTTCACGATGTGTTCGATCCCGATGTGGCTGCAGACCCAGGATCGATCGGTGAGGTGGCTGGGAGACTGCATGGGCCAGCTCTACTCGCCTCCCCCCGAGATGAGGCTGGGCAGGGGCACGGTGTTGGCGATCGGGTGCCGACCGGGAGGGTGTCCCTTGGGGGTATTCCTCTACTCCACTTCCCCAAAGTCGTGGCGACCCAGGGGGAGCACAACGACGCCTATTACTTCAAAGCGGTGGGGGTTGGTACGGCTACGATCTGGGCTGCCTTTAGGACCAACCTCAACTGCTCATCGTCATCAGACGGTACCCAGCCCGATGGTTGTCCCGCGATCAAGCTGCTCGTACCGGCAGGTTCCTGACGGGCTCTGCCCCGAGCCCGACATTCTGGAGACGATCAACCCGCGGGCGGACCCTGTCAACCCCTTTGAGGGAGATGGTTGTGGGAATCACGGAGCCGCCTCGTCGCCCCGGGGTGGGTTGATCCCTACCGCTGCCGGGAGGGCGGGCGGCGGGCCTAGCCTAGGGGGGCCGGTCACCAGGTGGACAGGACCACGAGAGCGGCGCCGCTCGTGACCCTGATCTGGTACCCGGAGCCGCTGCCGCCTCCCACCAGGTAGCGCCGCGATCCTTCGGGGATCCCCCCCTGAACCCGACTCACCCCCGGGCCGGCGAGGAGCGTCGCGCTGGATGACCTCGGTACCACGAAGGTGATCCGATTGGCGCCCCCCGTCACGACGACCGGAACCGCGCCCAGAGCAGGGGGCAGGTCGACCACCATGGTGTACGCCCCTCCGGCGATGGCCAGGGACCGGAGGTTGAGGCCGGAGAGGTCGAGGACCAGGTGGGTCGTGCCCCCCTGCACCACCACCTCCCACCTCGGTTTGGGGCTGAGCCGCACCGTCCAGCTCTGCGCCCCGCCGCTACCCGCCGCGAACCGCACGCTGTAGGCGCCTTCCGGGGTGGCGACGACGGAATACGAGGTGGGGCTTTGGCTGGAGCTGGCCAGGACGGCCGCAGACTGGTTCGCCGGCCCCGCCACGACCTCCACCTGATAGGCGCCGTTCGTGATGGTGAGCTGGGCCGAGCCGCTTGAAGGTGGGGTGAGAGACGTCTGCGGAAGGGAGTCCGATCCCTGGCATCCGGCGATCGCCAGGGAGCCCGCTGCGAAGGCCAAGATGAGAAGGCGAGGCGCGCTCACCTCCGGATCCCCAATTCGTCCAGCCTCCCCACCAATTCCGCCGGCTCCTGGTGCGCGCGAAACGCGCCCGCCACCGCCAGCTCCGGGCGACTGTGTCCGCCGGAGAGGACCCTCACCGCAAGCGCCCCGGCCCGGCGGAGAGGTCGAAGCCCCGGTTGAAGGGGGCTTGATGCCGGTCCCGGAGGTGCTGGTAGACGCTGTCCACTAGGGTGGCGTCTGGATCGAAGAGAATCGCAGGCTGGTCGTGCATCGCCGCCGCCATCATGCGCCAACCGGGCTGGAGCCGATTCCCACGCTCCGCCCCGTAGAATCCGTGGGATCGGGAGCGGTCGCCTAGTTGGCCGAGGGCGCGGCACTGGAAATGCCGTAAGGGGGCAACCCCTTCGAGGGTTCGAATCCCTCCCGCTCCGCCACCACGGCAGCCACCGAGTTAGAACCGTGGCCGGGCCCGTAGGCCGCCGACCGCGGCTCTCCGGGAGGCGGGGCTTCGGCCGGGGCGTGCCCAACACCAGCAGAGGCTCGAGACGCCCCGCCAAAGCGGCGACAGCCGGCGCAGCATCGATCTCAACTGGGGCAGCCACCCGCCACGGGGCTTCGCACTCGGCGCCGGACCGGAGGATGCGAGTCCGATGCGAGCCGGATATTCTGGCCCCATGGGGAGCGGCGAGGTGAACGCCGGGCAACTGCGCCCATCGCCGCAGGTCCCCGGGCGGCCATGGGCCAGGGCCCTCAGCTGGCCGCTCTGGCAGGTGGGGCTGGTGATGGCGATCTTTTCGCTGCCGAGCTTCGCCGCGGATCTGGCCCAGGGCCAGGTGGACGGCTCCTGGAGCAGCCTCTCGTTCCAGGTCCAGAGTTCGGGTCTCCTGGGGACTTGGACCGCGTTGGGTCAGGGCCCCGTGGGGCGCTACTTCTTCTACACCACTCTGGCCACACTTCTGCTCACGATCGGAGCGCTCGTCGCCGCTTTCGGCGGGCTCCTCTGCTGGTGGCGTTTCCGTCCGGCTCGGGGGGTCCTGGCCATCGGGCTCCTCATGGCGGTGATGGGCCAGCTGGCGGGCGTCCCTCAGGCCATGAGCCAGGCTCAGGTCTTTCACCAGGGGCTGGCGCCGCTTGTCGCCGAGGCCATCCTCGGCGCGACCTGGATAGGTGCCCTGCTGGCGCTCGTGCTGCTGGCCTCCCGCGGCGGACCTTCGCCGGGACCTCAAAGCTCGTCCCGAGCCGTCTCCGCGCTGCCCAGTCTGGGGGTGATCTTCTTCGTGTTCGGGGCGCTCCAGCTCCTGGCGGCCGCCTTCGGAGCCCCCTCCGACCTGAGCGCCAACAAGCCGGTGTCCCAGATGCCGGACATTCAGGTCGGGATGGCGTATGCGGTCCTCTCCCTGGCGGCGCCGGCGGTCATCATGGTGGCGGGAAGCAATATGTGGCGCGGTGCCGAGTGGGCACCACGCCTTGCCGTCTGGGGATGGTTCGGTGTGGTCGCCCAGGGGCTGATCCTCTTCGTGGGTGGCTGGGTGGCCCTGGGGTCCACCGGGTTGGCGCCGGCGGCGGTGGCGCCGGGGGCCTCCACCTCCGCCTTCGCGCTGTTGGCCATCTGGATTCTGCGCGCGGTGAGGCTCCAGATCTGGCGGCCGGGCGGGGCCAGCGGGCCATCGGACCCTGCGCCGAAGCCGGGGTCGGCCGCGGCCTGAGCAGAGCTCCCGGGGAGCGCCGGCCCGGCTCCCCGCCTGAGCGCCGGTCCACCCCGAGTCGGGTGGGAGCCCCTCGCCTTCAAAGTCCTGGCGGGAGTGGTGGCGCGGGGTGCTTCGAAGGCGCGATGATCAGGTCAATCCCAACTCCAAGGGAGGATCCAGCGTGCCACTCCCCGCCTACCAGGCCATCTCCGACTACGGGATCGTCGGCGATCTCCACACTGCGGCCCTCATCAGCCGCATGGGCTCTCTGGACTGGATGTGCGTGCCCCGGTTCGACAGCCCGGCCATCTTCGCCCGGATCCTGGACTCGGAGCACGGCGGCGCTATGTGGGTGGAGGTGGAGGGGGGGATGATCGCCGACAGCCGGCGTTACCTGCCTGGCACTAACATCCTCGAGACGACCCTCAGCAGCCCCCACGGCCGGGTCCGGCTGCAGGATTTCATGGTGGCCCGCGAGGGCCAGCGCACCCTGGAGCACGACCACGTCCTGGTCCGGATCCTGGAGGCCCCGGACGCTGACCTCGAGGCCTCCGTGCACCTCGACGCCCGCCCGGGCTACGGGAAGTCCGAGGCCAGGTTCAAGGTCGCCGGGGAAGGGGGCAGCTGCCTCGAGCTTAGCCACCGGGATCTGCACCTCCACCTGGACGGTCCGGGCCCCTGGGAGGCGGACTCCGGAAGGTGGGTACAGAGGCTGCACCTGCGCCGGGGCCAGCCCCAGGCGGTGGTGATGCGCTACGACGGGGACCGAACCTACCAGGTGCACCTGGACCCCAAGGAGCTCCTGGCGACCACCCGCCGGTACTGGGGGGACTGGATCGGACGCTGCAAGTACGACGGGCCCTACCGCGACCTGGTCCTGCGATCGGCCCTCACTCTCAAGCTCCTGATCTACGACCCCGAGGGGTCGATCGTCGCCGCCCCCACCACGTCCCTGCCGGAGTGGGTTGGGGGAGCCCGCAACTGGGACTACCGCTACACCTGGTTGCGGGACTCCAGCTTCCTCATATATGCCCTTCAGCTGCTCGGGTACCAGGAGGAGGCCGCCAACTTCATGGATTGGCTGGGACGGGTCCACCAGCACCACCCTCGGAGCTGGCAGACCATGTACGGGATCGACGGTCGCACCGATCTGCGCGAGGTCGAGCTGGACCACCTCGAAGGCTACCGGGGATCCCGCCCGGTGCGGATCGGCAACGGGGCGGCCCATCAGCTGCAGCTGGACATCTACGGGGAGACGATGGACTCAGCCTTCCTGCACCTCAGCTTCGGGAGATTGGAGGCGCCCCACGTGCGGAGCAGCCTGGTGGACATGCTGGAGCACGTGGCCAGCTCCTGGGAGCACCCCGACAACGGAATCTGGGAGGTGCGAGGTGGCAAGCGGCACTTCCTCTACAGCAAGCTGCTCTGCTGGGTGGCGATGGACCGCGGGCTGAGGCTCGCTGACCAGCTCCGGCTGGACACCCCCCACCGGGACCGCTGGGTGTGGATTCGGGAGCAGATCCGCCACACCATCCTGACCAGGGGATGGAGCGACCATCTTGGGGCTTTCCGCCAGGCGCTGGACGAGGACGCGCTGGACGCCACGGCGCTCATGATTCCCATGGTCAACTTCCTACCGCCCCTGGACCCCAGGGTGCGGAGCACCGTTTCGGCCATCCAGCGTGACCTTACTGACGCCCACGGATTCGTTTACCGCTACCGGAGGTCGGACGGCCTGGAGGGTCAAGAGGGCACCTTCCTGCTCTGCAGCTTCTGGCTGGTCAACAACCTCTGCATGCAGCGCCAGGTGGGGCCGGCCCGGGACCTCTTCGAGCGGCTGGTGGCCCACGGAAACGACCTCGGCCTGTTCTCTGAGGAGCTCGACCCCGAGACCGGGGACCTGCTCGGCAACTTTCCCCAGGCCTTCACCCATCTGGCGATCGTGAACGCCGCTGCCCACATCGAGAGGGCGGAGGAGAACCGGGGCCCTGTGCCTGAGCGCTGAGCTCCGCGCCCCCGCCCGACCCGGGCACAATTGAGCCGTGGCGGATTACGAGCTCGACCTCGAGCCGGTGGACCAGATCACCGTGGGTGTGGAGGGAGAGCCGGGCCAGCGAACCTTCTACCTGGAGGCATCGAAGGGCGCCCAGAGCTGCACCTTGGTCATGGAGAAGGCCCAGGTGGTGGAACTGGGCACCCATCTGCTGGCGGCGATGCCCGACCAGCTCTCCGAGCCGGCGCCCGCCCCCGCCAGGGGACCGCTCGGCTCCCCGGGCTGGAGAGTGGGCACGATCCAGATCTCCCTCGACGAACCCGGGGGCGCCTGCACCCTGGTGATGGAGGAGTTGAGCGGCGTCGAGGGTGAGCCGGAGGCGGAGCCGGATCCCCGGCGGGTCCGACTGGTGGTCAGCCTGGGCCAGATGCGTGGCTTGGCCGACCGATGCCTCTTCGTGGTGGAGGGCGGCCGCCCGCTCTGCCCCCTGTGCCAGCTGCCGATGGACCCCTCGGGGCACGTGTGCCCGGCCCGCAACGGCCATCACCGGACCTGAGCCACAGGACGCCCCGCCTTACAGTGGTCACGCCCCCCTCCGTTGCCCAAGAGGAGACTCCCCGATGACATTTGCGGCTCGGTTCCGCCTGATCGCGACCCTGGCTCTTGGGGCTGTGGCGGCCCTGGTCCTCGCCGGATGCGGCGCCTCCTTCGACTCCGGCGTCGCCCCCGCCTCCCCCACCCCCTCGGTGCGGGTCCAGGGCGCCACCTCACCGTCGCCGTCCCCCAGCCCCTCCGGTAGCACCTGCGCCAACCCGTCGACCACGCCCAGCTACACCCTGTCCGGGGCCCGCACCCTCGCGGGCAACCTGGAGGTGAAGGACCTCAAGATCGGCACTGGGGCCGCGGCCGCCGACGGCAACACCGTGCAGGTGAGCTACGTGGGGTCGCTCCCCAACGGCACCGTCTTCGACAATTCCACCAATGACAACGGGGGCAAGCCGATCTCGCTCACCATCGCCGCGGGACACGTCATCCAGGGCTGGGTGGAGGGAATCCCGGGCATGAAGGTAGGGGGCGAGAGGGAGCTGGTCATCCCCCCTGCGCTGGGCTACGGCTGCACCTCACCGAGCAGCAAGATCCCCGTCAACAGCACCCTGATCTTCACCATCACCCTGGTCGCCATCGGCTGAGGGGCGCAGCTCCGGAGGCAGGAGGGCCGCGACCCGGCGCTCGAGGTCACGAGTCGCAGCCTCTGAGTCCGCGCCCACCGGGAAGAAGGTGGGGCCGAAGCGCAGGTGGATGTCAGCCCGCCGCGGGCGCAGCTTCCCCCTCGGAAGCACCCGCTCGGTGCCCCAGATGGCACAGGGCAGGACCGGGGCCCCGGAGCGGCGGGCGAGGTACCCGGTGCCCCGCGAGAAGCCGCGCATCCGGGCCCCATGGCTCCTGTGCCCTTCGGGGAACAGAACCACCACCCCGCCGCCTTTCAGCACCCCGAGGGCGGCGCGCAGGGCGGCCGCGTCGGCCTCCTCGCGGCGGATGGGGAAGACGTTGCAGGCCCTGAGGTACCGGGCCAGAAGCGGGTTCCGGAACAGCTCCGCCTTGGCCATGCAATGCATCAGCCGGGGCACCGCCGCGCCCAGGAGCAGGGGGTCGTAGTTGGAGGCATGGTTGGCGCAGAGCAGCAGCGGCCCCGACGCTGGGATCAGCTCCAGCCCCTCGACGTCCGGCTCTCCGGCTGCCACGTACGCGAGGAGCCGACGCAGGGTGAAGAGGGTCAGGGCCAGGGTCCGAGTGCGCCTCCCCGGCCCGTCGGGAGGTGTATTCGGTGGTAGTTCCCCGCTCAAATGGTCCCCCTCGGACTGTCCGGCCATCCGACGCCATGCCACCTGCCCCCCCCCCGACGAAAGTCTAGCCACCGGTACCGGCTCCCCGGGCCGGTCCAAGGCCACCCGGCCGACAGCACCTGCCCCCTGGTGGACTCGAACCACCGACCGTCGCCTTAGAAGGGCGCCGCTCTGATCCACTGAGCTAAGGGGGCCGAATGTGGCCATTCTGACGGTTTCCCTGCCACCCATCCGCGTGCGGCACGAGGTCGCCCGGACCTCCCGCTGTGCCCCGGTGGGCTGCCCCTACAATCAAAAGGTGAGCGGCTCAAGTGGAGGTGACCGGGTCACCACCTGCTATCTGGTTCGCCACTGCGACGTGGAGAATCCCCGCGGGGTGATCTACGGGCACCTTCCCGGCTACCCCCTGAGCGAGAGAGGACGGGAGCAGGCCCGGCGCCTCGGGGACTTCCTCAGCCGACGGGGAGTGGCCGCGGTCTACACGAGCCCGCTGGAGCGGGCCGTGCAGACCACCCAGATCATTCGGGAGCGAATGGGAGGCAGCGTCCCCTTCCTACGGGCGCCGGGGCTGATCGAGGCCGAATTCGGCCGCTATCTCCAGGGCATCCCCTACGCCCAGATCCCGTGGCGGCGGCCACGCTGGTTCGCCCACATGATCTGGCCGGGCCTGCTGCCGGGCGACGAGAGTGTGACCTCCATGTACCGGCGGGTGGAGGCGGTGGTGCAGCAGGGGCTCCGCGAGCAGGGCGAGCGGCCCTTCGCACTGGTCAGCCACGGGGACCCGATCCAGGCCTACTGGACAACCGCCGAGCGGCGCCCCCCCTGGGCACTGCATCGGCTCCAGTGTGCCAAGGGCGGCCTACTGGAGCTCTCCCTCCGCGAGGGCAAGCTCATCGGCAAGTCCTACCTCTCCGCGGAGGCCATCGCAGGCGAGCTGACCCTGCCCCAGGTCGCCGCCAGCGCCTGACCCCGGCGAGCGGCCGGCCCGATGCCCTGACCCGCACCCATGGCCCGGGAGGCGATCTGGGAGGAGGCCCGCTGGTCTGACCTCTGCCAGGTATCATCTCGCCCCAGTAGAGGGAGTCCGAGGGGGGAGGCCGATGGGCAGGATCGTGGTCGGGGTGGACGGGTCGCGTCATTCCCTGGTCGCCCTGGAGTGGGCCTGCCGCGAGGCCCAACTGCGCCATGACACCCTGGAGCTCGTCAGCGCCTGGAGCCTCTCCGCCGTCAGTTCTGCCGGTGCCTCCCAGGAGGTGATCGAAGTGCTCGAGGAGGCGGCGCGGGAGGCTGTGGACTCGGGACGCCAGCGCGCCACCCAGCTCGCGCCGGAGATCGAGGTCAGCACGCGGGTCTACCGCGGGCAACCGGCACGGGTCCTGGTGGAGAGGGCCGCCGGCGCCGACCTGCTGGTGGTTGGCTCCCGCGGGCTAGGGGAATTCAAGGCTCTGCTCCTCGGCTCGGTGAGCCAGGAGTGCAGCCAGCACTCCCCAGTGCCCGTGGTGATAGTCAGGGACCGAG
>JAJZGN010000074.1 GCA_021798435.1 bacterium
GCCAAAGCTGCCCCCACACTCTCCAGGGCCGAGTTGATCTCGTCGGCGTGGATGGCGCAGCTGGACACCGGCACCGTCCGATATCCACTCCGGCTCTTGAAGCCAAGGGTGGAGTCAGGGGCCCGGTGGAACTCCCCGCGCCAGCGGTAGGCGTAAGGGGAGGCGGCCCCCAGCACCTCCACCTCTGCCTGGGGCTCAAGCCCCCGAGCCCGAAACTCCTCCAGCAGCACCTCGCGCTTAACCGCCAGCTGGTGGGAATACTCCAGATGCTGGAGCTGGCAGCCCCCGCAGTCGCCGAACACCGGGCAGGGGGGATCGACCCGGCCCGGAGCCGGGGCCAGCACCGCCTCCACATCGGCCCTGAGGAACGAAGATCTCCGCTCGGTGACCCGGGCCCGCACCAGCTCGCCCGGGACCGCCCCGAACAGAAAGACAACCTGGCCACGATGGTGCGCCAGTCCCCGCCCGAGATGGACAAGGCGCTCGCAGCGCAGTTCCAGGCACTCGCCCACCTCCACAGGCGCCCGGCTATCGGCCAGCAGCCGGCTCATCCCCCTCCGCGCCCCAGCCGCTCCCGGAGCAGCCGGGAGGCGAGGTCAGGATTGGCAACCCCGCCCGACGCCTTTCTTACCGCCCCCACCAGGGGGCCCAGCGCGCGGTCGTTCCCTGCCTGGAAGTCCGCAGCCGCCTTGGGCAGCTGCCGGATGGTCGCGTCGACCCAAGCTTCCATCTGGGCGACGTCACTCACCTGGGTCAGGCCGCGCTCCTTGATGAGGTTGACCGGCGACCGCCCCGTGGCGAACGCCTCGACCAGGACCTCACGTCCGCTGGTGCCGCTGACCTCCCCGGCCTCCACCATGCGCACCAGCTCCGCCAGCTCGCCGGCTGGAACCGGCGAGTGTTCAATATCGAGCTTGGCGTCCTTGCAGAGCGCCTGCAGGGGGCCGAGCTGCCAGTTGGCGGCCGGCCTGGGTGGCGCCCCGGCCGCCACCATGGCTTCGAAGTAGAAGGCGTCCTGGGGACGCTCGGAGATGAGGGCGGCCTGCTCCAAGCCGAGCTGGTGCTGGTATGTGAGCCGGTCGCGGAGCCGAAGCGGGGGCTCGGGCAGACCGGCTCGGAGCCGCTCCACCAGCTCGCGGGAGACCCGCAGGGGGGGCAGGTCCGGCTCGGGGAAGTAGCGATAATCCTGGGCCTCCTCCTTGCTGCGCTGGGAGACGGTCGCCTGCTCGACCTCGCTCCACCCTCGGGTCTCCTGGTGCACCAGCCCTCCGGACTCGATGACCGCTGTCTGCCGGCGCACCTCGAACTCCAGGGCGGCCTCGAGGCTGCGGAAGGAGTTCATGTTCTTGACCTCGACCTTGACCCCCAATTCCCGCCGGCCCCGGGGACGGAGGGAGATGTTGGCATCGCAGCGCAGGCTGCCCTGCTCCATGTTGCCGTCGTTCACCCCGAGGTGGAGCAGGAGCTGGCGCAGCGCCCGAAGGTAATGGGGGGCCTCGTTCGGGCTCCTGAGATCCGGCTCGCCCACGATCTCCATCAGCGGCACCCCGGCGCGGTTTAGGTCCACCAGGGAGAACTTGGAGGTGTGGATCTCGCCGGCGTGGTGCAGAGTGCCGGCATCCTCCTCAAGGTGCACCCGGGTGATCCCACAGGAGCGCCGATCGCCGTCCACCTCGAACTCCAGGTGCCCGCCCAGGGAGAGCGGGAGGTCGTACTGGGAGATCTGATAGCCCTTGGGCAGGTCGGGGTAGAAGTAGTTCTTGCGGTCGAACTTGCTGAACTCGGGAATTCGGCATCCCAGCGCCAGGGCGGTCCGGATGGTCATCTCCACCGCCCTCCCGTTGATCACCGGAAGGGCGCCGGGGAGGCCGAGGCAGGTGGGGCAGGTATTGCTGTTGGGCGGCAGCCCCAGGTACTCCGCCCGGCAGCCGCAGAACATCTTGCTGGAGGTGAGCAGCTGGGCGTGGACCTCCAGCCCGATCACCGCCTCCAGCTCAGCCATCGAACCCCGCCGGAATCCGGTGCCAGATGTCTGCGGCCCGCTCCACGGCAGCACCCACCTTGAGGCACACAGCTTCCCCGAGGTAGGGGCCGAGCACCTGCAAGCCGACCGGCAGCCCGGAGGTGAAGCCCGCCGGCACCGAGAGCCCAGAGATCCCGGCGAGGTTCGCCGGGAGGGTGAGGGCGTCGGTGGCGTACATCGCCAGCGGGTCCTGGGTGCGCTCGCCCAGCCTGAAGGCCGGGGTGGGAGCGGTCGGCGATATCAGGGCGTCCACCTTTTCGAAGACCCGGGAGAAGTCGTTGGCCACCAGGGTGCGGACCTTCTGGGCCCTCAGGTAGTAGGCGTCGTAGTACCCACTGCTGAGGACGAAGGTCCCCAGTGCCACCCGGCGCCGTACCTCCGGGCCGAACCCACGGTTGCGCGCCAGTTCGTAGGCCTCCAGGAGGCTGGGGGCGGCGGGCTCACCCGGCCCGAATCGGACCCCGTCCATTCGGGACAGGTTGCTGCTCACCTCCGCGGGGGCAATTACGTAGTAGGCCGCCAGGGCGAACTCGGTGCTGGGGAGGGAGACCTCCACCAGCTCCGCCCCCTCCGCCTCCAGCCCCCGGCAGGCGCTCTCGAACACCGCCCTCACCCCACCCTCGAGACCCGCCTCCAGGTACTCCCGGGGAATGCCGAGGCGGAGCCCCCGGACGCCCTCCTGAAGCGCCTGAGCCAGGTCCCCCAGCGGGGCCGGGGACGAGGTGCTGTCGCGCCCGTCCGGGCCGGCGATGGAGCTCAGCACCAGCTGGGCATCCTCCACGGTTTTCGCCATGGGGCCAACCTGGTCCAGAGAGCTGGCGAAGGCAATGACACCGTAGCGGCTCACCCTCCCGTAGCTGGGCTTGACTCCCACCACCCCGCAGAACGACGCCGGGAGCCGCACCGATCCCCCGGTGTCAGTGCCGAGGGTGGCGACGGCCAAGCGGGCGGCGACCGCCGCCGCCGAGCCCCCGCTGCTTCCCCCCGGCACCCGCCCGGCGTCCCAGGGATTCACCGTCGGCTGGAAGGCGGAGTTCTCATTGGAGCTGCCCATCGCGAACTCGTCGCAGTTCATCTTCCCCACCACCACCGCCCCGTCCCGAGCCAGCCGGGCCACCACCGTGGCGTCGTAGGGAGGCCGGAATCCCTCCAGGATCCGGCTGCCTGCGGTGGTCTCGACCCCCGCGGTGCAGAGGACATCCTTGTGGCCGATGGGTATCCCGCACAACGCGGGGGGGTCGGCCTCTTCTGCCAACCTCTGATCCGCGGCGCGGGCCTGCTCCAAGGCCAGTTCTGGGGTGGTGCGCAGGAAGGCCCCCAAGCTGCCATCCAGGGCTTCGGCCCGGCCCAAGGCCTCCTCGGCGAGCTCGACCGAGGAGAACTCCCGGGCCCGGAGCCTTCGGCCCAGCTCGGAGATGGAGAGGTCGAGAAGGCTCACTGGATTGCGGGCACCCGCAGGAGACCGGCCTCGTGGCTGGGCGCGTTGGCCAGCGCCTCGTGCGCGGTCAGGCCGGGCTCCACCCGGTCCTCCCGCATCACGTCGTACATGCCGCCCACCTGGGCGGTGGCGTCCACGCCGCTGACGTCGGCCTCCTGGAGACGGTCCACAGCGGTCAGAATGGCTCGGAGCTGGGGCAGGATGACCTCCATCTCCACGTCGGTGAGGCCGAGCCGCGCCAGCCTGCTGAGGTGGGCGACGAGGGCCAGGTCGAGATCTCCAGCACCGCCTTCTCGATCAGCTCCCACCACTAGGCGATTATAGGAACCGGTGGTGAACTCGCCCGACAAGCCAGATCCCGACCGCAACGCCGCGGCGGCCGCCGCGCTGGAGGCCGCCGTGGCAGCGTTCGCGGCCGCGCGGTCGGCCCGGATCCTGCTGGACTCTCCCGGTCGGCTGGGGGCCGACGCGGTCCAGCGGTCTCAGCCCATCTCCGGGGCACGGCGAGCCAGCCGTAAGGCGCAGTCGGAGGTGGCCGAGTCCGCCCAGAGGCTGGAACACGCCCGCGACCGCTGGGGAGCACTGATGCGCGGACTCGATGCCGACCTCGACCTCCCCCCGGACCAGTTGGTGTCCCGGGTGGAGGACGCGGCGGCGCGGATCGCCCTGCGGGACGCCGCCACCCTGCTCGGCGCGGCTGCGGCCGCGCTGGCTTCCCTAGGGCCGGGCCGGGCCGAACTGGTCCGGGACTGCTCCAGCGTCGAGTCGGAGCTGGTCCGGCTGGCAGCGCTCGCCGGCTCCACGGTCCATGAGGATCAGAGCGCCTCCGGGCCCACCTCGGGATGATCGAGCCAGCGCCGAAATTGGTCGCCATCCAGGACCGGGACTCCGAGCCGCTGAGCGGCCGCGAGCTTCGAGCCCGCGCCTTCCCCGGCGACGACGGCGGTGGTCTTCCGCGACACACTGCTCGCGGCTGAGCCTCCCAGCCTGCGGATCCCCCCCTCGGCCTCGGCCCGGGTGAACCCCGGCACCGTCCCGGTCACGACAATGGTCCGGCCAAGCCATGGTCCGCCACCACTGGCTTCCACCTGGGGATCCACCCCGACCTCCGCGAGCTGAGCCAGGAGAGACATCGTTCCTTCGCTGGAAAGGTAGGAGGAGATGGCCGCCGCCAGCACCGGTCCGACTCCCGCTATGGCGGCCAGCTCCTCCGGCCCCGCGCCCACCAGTCGCTGCATGGTTCCGAAGTGCTCCGCCAGCAGCTCCGCGGTGCGCCGCCCCACGTGGGGGATGCCCAGCGCGTACAGGAACGCCCCCAACTGGGGGCGCCGTCGGGCACCCAGCGCGTCCGTCAGCTGGCGCGCCGACTTGCGTGCCAGCCCAGGCAGCTCCTCAAGCTGCTCTGGGGTCAGCCGGAAGAGGTCGGCGGGGCTGGAGATCAGCCCCCGCTCCAGCAGCTCCTGGAGGACGGCCGGGCCTAGGCGGTCGATGTTGAACGCGTCCCGGCTCACGAAGTGGAACAGGTTGGCCAGTCGTTGGGCGGGGCAGAGGGGGTTGAGGCAGCGGGTCGCAACCTCGCCCTCCTCGCGCACCAGTGGGGCGCCGCACGCAGGACAGCAGGCCGGCATCTGGAACGGCACGCTCCCCTTCGGACGGCGCTCCAACTCCACCCGCACCACCTCGGGAATCACATCTCCCGCCTTGCGCACCACCACCGTGTCGCCGACCCGCACATCCTTGCGCCGGACCTGGTCCTCGTTGTGCAGGGTGACGTGGCTGACCGTGGACCCCGCCACCTCGATCGGCTCCAGCACCGCCACCGGGGTAGCCGCCCCGGTTCTCCCGATGCTGACTTCGATCGCCAGCACCCGGGTCTCGCGCTCTTCGGGGGGGAACTTGTAGGCCACCGCCCAGCGGGGGGCCCGGCTGTCAGATCCCAACTCCCCCTGCCACGCAAGGCTGTCCACCTTCAGCACCACCCCGTCAATCTCGTAGGGGAGCTCGGCCCGCCGCGACTGCCAGGCCGCCAGCAGGTCCATCACCCCCTCCCCCCCGACCAGAAGCTGCCGGTTGGCATTGACGGGGAACCCCTCGGCCTCCAGCCAGTCCAGCAGTTGGTGCTGGGTGAGCACCGCGGAGGGGGGTGGGTCACAGGCGTAGAAGTAGGCCTCGAGCCCCCGGGCCCGCGTGACCTCGGGGTCCAGCTGCCTCAGGCTCCCCGCCGCCGCGTTGCGACAGTTGGAATACAGCTCCAGCCCCTGGGCCCGCCGCCCTCGATTGAGCTCTACCAGGACAGCCTTGGGCATGTAGACCTCGCCCCGGATCTCCAGGTCTCCGCCATCTCCACTGGGGTCGACCACGAAACGCGTCGGGATCATTGGGATGGTGCGGACGTTGGCGGTGATCTCCTCCCCGGTCTCGCCGTCCCCCCGGGTGGCCGCCCGGACCAGCTCCCCGCGGTGGTAGGTGAGGCTCACCGCCAGCCCATCCATCTTGAGCTCGGCAAAGAGGTCCGGGGCCAGACCGAGCGCCACCTCCAGCCGCCTCTGGAACTGCTGGACCTCGGTCTCGGAGACCGCGTTCTGCAGTGAGCGCATCGGGGCCCGGTGGCGGACCTTGCGGAAGGGGGTGGTGCCGACCGCCCCCACCCTCTGGGTGGGGGAATCCTTGGTCCGGAGGGTCGGAAAGCGGTCCTCCAGCTCCAGCAGCTCCCGCATCTGGAGGTCGTACTCAGCGTCCGTCACCGCCGGGGCGTCGAGCACGTAGTAGAGGTAGTTGTGCCGGGAGAGCTCCTCGCGCAGCTGGGAGGCCCGGGCCCGGGCCTCCCGGGGGGGTGCGGCCATCAGGCCAGCTTCCGCAGCACCGCGTCGCTCACGGCGAACCGGCGCCTTCCGGCGGTCTCGAAGTCGATGACCACCTCCTCACCGCCCGGGGTCATCTCGCTCACGCTGATCACCCCGCGCCCGAACCGCTGGTGCTCCACCCGGTCCCCGGCGACATAGCGGGGGCCGGACACCAGCGTCGGCGCCGCCCTGGTCACCTCTCGCAGGATGGCGTCTCGCGCCCGGGTCAGGACCAGCGGCTGGCCGTGGGTTGCTGGGGGCGCGACGAAGGAGCCCGGAGCGCCCCAGCCTGAGGTCCCCTCAAGGGCGCTGAGGGGCTTCAGGAAACGAGACGGGGTGGCTCCCCTGGGGCTCCCGTACAGGTGGCGCTGGAAGCAGTGGCTGAGGTAGAGCCGCTCCCGCGCCCTGGTCATGCCGACGTAGAGCAGACGGCGCTCCTCCTCCAGGCTGGCCTCGGAGTCCAGCGAGCGGACGTGGGGCAAAAGCCCCTCCTCCACCCCGGTCACGAAGACCACCGGGAACTCGAGCCCCTTGACCTGATGCAGGGTGATGAGGGTGATCGCCCCGGAGGTGGAGTCATCCATCTGATCCACGTCGCCGGCCAGCGCCAGCTGCTCCAGGAACGCGGGCAGGGTGGACGCCGCCGGGTCGTCGCCCAGCTCGGCGGCGAGCCCCCGCAGCTCGGTGAGGTTGGCCCAGCGCTCCTCGCCCTCGGGGGTGCCGTCGCGCACCAACTGGCGGTACCCGCTCCGCTCCAGGAGGCGATCCAGCAGCTGGACGAGGGGCCATTTGGACGAGTAGTCGTTGAGATCCGCCAGAAGGTCGTGGAACCGTCGTAACCCCTGGGCGGCTGCCCCACGCAGTCCCGCCAGTTCAGGTATCTCCAGGACCGCCTCTAGCCGGCCGCCCCCTGCCTGCAGGAGATCGCGAACCTGGGCGACGGACTGCGCTCCCACACCCCGCCGGGGCACATTGATCACCCGCTCGAAGGCCACCCGGTCCGAAGGGTTCGCCAGGAGGCGCAGGTAGGCCAGGACATCCTTCACCTCCTTGCGCTGGTAGAAGCGAAGGCCACCGATTAGCCGGTATGGGATCCCCTCCCGGAGGAGGACTTCCTCCAGGGCCCGCGACTGGGCATTGGTCCGGTACAGCACCGCGGCCTCTCCCCAGGCGAGCTCCCCGAAGCCGTGGAGGCGTCGAGCCTCGGCCGCCACCGCGGATGCCTCCTCCCTCTCGTCGTAGAACTGGCCCACCTGCACCGGGTCCCCCTCCGGCCCCGCGGTCCAGAGGCCCTTGTCCATGCGCCTCGTGTTCTCCCGGATCACCGCCCCGGCGGCCCTGAGGATGGCGGCGGTGCTCCGATAGTTCTGCTCCAGCGGCACCACCAGGGCGTCGGGATAGTCGCGCTGGAACTCCAGGATGTTGCGGAGGTCGGCCCCCCGCCAGCTGTACACGGACTGGTCCGGGTCCCCGACCACCGTCACCCTGCGGTGCTCCCCCACCAGAAGGCGAAGGATGCGGTACTGGGCGCGGTTGGTGTCCTGGTACTCGTCCACCAGGACGTGGCGGAAGCGGTCTCGATAACGCTCCAGGGCCTCGCTGGAGGACTCGAGCAGCCGAACCACCTTGAGGAGCAGGTCGTCGAAGTCCAGGGCCCGGTTGGTTTCCAGGAGAGCCTCATACCGGGGGTAGACGCGCGCCGCCTGAGACTCGACGAACCCCCGGGCCGCCAGGGTGAACTCCTCCGGCCCCCGGAGGTCGTTCTTGGCCCGCGAGATTTCGGCGGAGATCGATGCCAGGCTGAAGCGTTTCTCGTCCACGCCAGCCTGGGCCATGGCCTCCTTCATCACCGCCGCCCGGTCGCCCTCGTCGTAGATGACGAAGTCCCGCGGAACCCCGGCAAGCTCGCCCCGCTGCCGGAGCATGCGCGCCCCCATGGCGTGAAAGGTGCCCAGCCACATCCCCTCGACCCCGCCCTCCAGAAGCGCGCCCAGGCGGGAGCGCATCTCGCGGGCCGCCTTGTTGGTGAAGGTCACGGCCAGTACTCGCGCAGGCCGAGCGCGTCCCGTGCCGACGAGGTAGGCGACCCGGTGGGTGAGGACCCTGGTCTTGCCGGATCCGGCGCCGGCGAGCACCAGCAGCGGCACGTCGGGAGCGGTCACCGCCTCCGCCTGGGCCGGATTCAGCCCCGCCAGCAGCTCGGCGACCGCCACCTCTCCGGCGATCCCTCCTGGAGTCACACCGTTCCTAGGCAACGGAGAGGGCGCGACATGCGTCTGTCCGTGTGCTGGGACCACCGGTCGAGGCGGTGGGCTCCGGGGCGGTCCCGGTTCCTGCTTCACGGCCACCTGCCGGTCGAGGC
>JAJZGN010000075.1 GCA_021798435.1 bacterium
AGCCCGCCGGGGCGCCGCGGCCCGAGGTCGCGGAGGTGGCTCCGGAGGAGCCGGGCGCGGCCGCCGGGTCTGCCCCTCCGCCGGTGCCCCCGGTGGGGGCCCAGGAGAGCCTGCTTCCCCGCCGGGGAAGGGTCGCCGGCCGGGCGGAGCGACGGCGCCAGCAGGAGGCGGCGCTGGAGCCGCTGGGGGAGGAGCCGGCGGTCCCCCTGGACCGCACCCCCTACCTCGTCCTCGATCTGCGCCGGGTGGCGCTGGTGTCGGGGCTGCTGGCGGTCCTGGTAGCCGCGGGGTACGCCTTCCTGCACTGACTTCCCCGGGAGCCGCCGGGACCCGAACGTATACTCCCGGCATGCGGGTGATCCTCTACACCGGCAAGGGCGGGGTAGGAAAGACCACCATCTCGGCGGCCACCGCCGCTCGCTGCGCCGAGCGGGGGCTCAAGACCCTGGTGATGTCGACCGACGCGGCTCACAGCCTGGGCGACTCCCTGGACGTGGAGCTGGGGCCGGAGCCCCAGGAGGTGGCACCCAACCTCTTCGCCCAGGAGGTGAACGCCCTGCACGAGATGGAGGGCCACTGGGAGAAGATCCACCAGTACCTGGCGGCCCTCTTCAATTCCCAGGGGGTGGACGACATCATCGCCGAGGAGCTGGCCACCCCGCCGGGGATGGAGGAGGTGGCCAGCCTGATGTGGATCCGCCGCCACGCCGCCGCCCAGAAGTTCGATGTCATGGTGGTCGACTGCGCCCCCACCGGGGAGACCCTGCAGCTCCTGGCCTTCCCGGACGTCGCCCGCTGGTATCTGAACCGGATCTTCCCGATCCAGCGCCGGCTGATGAAGATGACCCGGCCGATGGTCCAGCCCTTCATCGGCATCCCGCTCCCGGGAGACGAGATCTACGGCTCGGTCCAAGGCCTTCTGCTGGACCTGGACTCCATGAAGGAGATCCTCACCGACCCCAAGACCACCACCGTGCGCATCGTCCTCAACCTGGAGAAGATGGTGATCAAGGAGGCCCAGCGGGCCTTCACCTACCTCAACCTGTACGACTATCTGGTGGACGCGGTGCTGGTCAACCGGATCCTGCCCAAGGACGCGGGGGGGCAGTACTTCAGCGACTGGCGCAAGGCTCAGGCGCGGTACTCCACCCAGGTGCAGGAGACCTTCACCCCCCTCCCCATCCTGGAGTCCCGGCTCTTCGACCATGAGATCGTAGGGCTGAAGCAGCTCTCCGAGCTGGGCGCCTTCCTCTACCAGGACTCGGCGCCGGAGGCCATCATGTACGCCAGCAAGCCTCAGTCGTTGCGCAAGGAGGGGGACGAGTACGTGCTCTCCCTGCAGCTGCCGTTCGTGAGCCGGGACCAGGTGGAGCTGGCCCAGAATCAGGAGGAGCTTTACGTGAGTGTGGGACCGTACAAGAGGGAGATCTCACTACCGCGGGTCTTGCGCGGCAAGGTGACCCGTTCCGCCCATCTGGAGGGTGGCGAGCTCGCGATCCGCTTCGGGCGGGCCGGGTGATGGACCGCCGGGAGGCGCGCGCGGCCGCTCAGCTGGCGGCGCAGATGGCCATCGGGGCGGCCCACCTCGCGGAGCGCCGACTGGAGGAGATCGTCCCCCTGGAGACTCGCCTCCACCTCGTCCGGGCCCAGCGCGAGCTGGTGCTGGCGGCGGTGGCGGCGCTGGAGGCGAGGGAGCGGCGCGAGCCGGCGCCGAGGGGGCCGAGGGTCCACAAGATCCCTCTGGACTGACGCCGGGTGCTGGGGACCGGGATCGAGTTCTACCTGGTCCTCGTCGTCTTCGCGATCCCCGGGATCGTGCTCGGCTTCACCGTCCACGAGTACTGCCACGCCGCTGTGGCCACCGGATTCGGTGACCCCCTGCCGCGCCGCCAGGGCCGGCTCAGCCTGAACCCCGGGGCCCAGGTGGACCCCCTGGGCTTGGTGCTCCTGCTCACCGTGGGGTTCGGGTTCGCCCGCCCGGTGGTCTACAACCCCATGTACGTCCGCCGGGGCCGGCAGCGGGCCTGGCTGGCGGCGGCCGGGCCCCTAAGCAACCTGGTGCTGGCCGCGGCCCTGGGCCTCCTGGCCAAGGTCGTGATCCTGACCAACCCCTGGGTCCAGACCTGCTCCAACCCCAGCTTCGCCCTCCCAGTGATGGGGATCGTCTACTGGCTGCTGGTCTCCGCCGTCTACGTCAACCTGGTCCTTTTCATCTTCAACCTGCTGCCCATCCCCCCCCTGGACGGCTTCGGGGTTGCCGAGGGGTTCTTCCGGGGCCGGCACCCCGCTCCCTTCCTGTGGGTGGAGATGCACCGCACCGAGATCTATGTCGGGCTGATCCTGGTGGTGCTGGTGCTTCCCCAGCTCCTCGGCGGTCTCAGCCCGCTCTCGATCCCGGCGGGGCTGGCCTTCAACTGGCTCTGGTCCCACGTGGCCACGGGGGCGGCGCCCCCGATCTACTTCCCCAACATCGCCTACCTCTTCCTCGCCGGTGGCCAGGGCCTCGCCGGCTACCTCCTCCATCCCTGCTTCGTCACCTGATGACCCGGGTGATCGGTGCCCAGGCGGTGATCCTGGACCAGGAAGGTCGGGTCCTGCTCCAGTTCCGCGGCTGGCCGCCCGGATGGGAGCCCCCCGGGGGGCACGTGGGAGAGGGGGAGGACCCTGCGGCGACCGTCGCCCGGGAGACCTTGGAGGAGTGCGGGCTGGAGGTGGAGATCGTGCGCCAGGTGGGGCTCTACCACTTCCGGGGGATCCGGGTGGGACAGGACGCCGTCTTCCTCGCCCGCCAGGTCGGGGGGCAGCCCCGGCGCAGCCGCGAGGCGCTCCGGCTGACCTGGGCCGATCCCCGTCGGCTGCCTGCGGCCACCTTCCCCTGGTTCCGCCAGCGGATCTTGGACGCCCTCGCGGACGGCCCCCCGGTGGAGCGCTGGCAGGAGGTCACCCTGGCGGAAGTCCTCCGCCACGGCGCGGCCCTCCTCGCCGAGCCCCTCCGGGCGGGGCGGGGCGGTCCCTGAGGTGGGTGCCTGGGCCGGGCTGGTCCTGGGCATGGTGCTGATGCTGGCCGCCGCCTTCCTGTTCACCAACGCCATGGAGTGGGCCGGCGGCAGGATGAGCCTCGGGCACGCGGCCACGGGTGGGGTCCTGGCGGCGATCGGGACCGCGCTTCCCGAGAGCGTGGTCCCGGTCGTGGCCCTGATCCACGGGGGCAGTGCCGCCAACCGCACCGCGATCGGAGCCATCCTGGGGGCGCCCTGCATGCTGGCCACCCTCGGCCTGGCCATGACCGCCCTCTTCGCCCTCCTCTCGGGCCGCCGCCATCTGCGGGTGGGGGGGCCGGAGGCTCGAGGTCCGCTGTACACCTTCCTCGCCAGCTACGTCCTGCTGATGCTGGGCGCCTTCGCCCCCCGTCCGGTGCGCATCCTGGACGCCATCCTCCTTGTCGGGCTGTACCTCGTGTACGTCCGCCGCAGCCTCCTGCGACCACCCGGGGAGGGGGAGGCGGAGGCCCCCCACCTGCTGCTGGCGCCCCGCGGCGACGGGGCTGTGGTCCTGGGCGTCGGCCAGGGATTGCTGGGGGTGGCCGGGCTGGCGGTCGCCAGCGAGATCTTCGTCTCCGGCCTTCAGGGGGCGGCCCCGGCCCTCCACCTCTCCGCTCTGGCGCTGGCCCTCATCCTGGTTCCCGTGGCGACCGAGCTGCCGGAGCTGGTGGCCGGCGGCCTCTGGGTGATGCACGGCCGGGACGCCCTGGCCCTGGGGAACGTGACCGGGGCCATGGCCTTCCAGGCCACGGTGCCGGCCCTGGTCGGCCTCTGCTTCACCTCCTGGAACCCGGAGGGGGTTGGCTTCCTGGCGGCCGCCGTGACCCTGAGCGCCGCCCTCCTGGCCCTCGCCGCCAGCAGCAGGGCCGGGGTGCGCGCCTTGATCCTCCTCCCCTCCGGGGTCGGGCTGTATGCCCTCTACGTGCTGGCGGTTGCCCTGGGCCGCTCCTGACTCCGCTCGGGAGCCTGGTTAGCGGAGAATTGGGGGGGGAGGAGGTTCACCCCAAGGGGAGGCGTCTGCTTGCGATCTGGTCGCCGGTTGGCCCGGTGGGGGGCGCTACCGGCCCTGGCCACCACCGGACTGCTCTGCTCCTGCGGGGCCGCGACCCCCTCGGCGGCGCGCCTTCTCCAGGAGGCGGGGCGCACCATGGCCTCCTCCTCCTACCAGCTCACGGGTGGAGATAGAGCGGGCCAGGCGCGGGTGAGCTTCTCCCTCCGCGAACTGCCCTCCGGAGCCTTCTCGGGAGAGGTCCAGTTCTCGGTCCCGCCCTCCCCCCTGCTCAGCACCGAGGTGGTGAGCCTCGGACCGAGGGTATGGGTGCTCTCCGCCGCCGCCCTGGCCCAGCTGGGCATCACCTCCCTACCCGGCAACCTCAACCCCGCGACCACCTGGGTGCTGCAGCCCTCCGGGGTCGGGGTGAGGTACCGCCAGAGCGTGGCGCCGTTCGTGGGGCCGGGGCTGGAGGCCACCCTGGAGAAGCTGGCGGCGGGGCGGCCCTCGGTGTCGGCGGCAGAGTTCTCGGGAGCCAGGGCCTGGCGGCTGCAGGAGAAGGGCAGGGCGGGGGAGAGCCTCAACATCTACCTTCAGCGCCAGCCGGTGCGGGTGCTCTCGCTCCAGGTCAGCGGGCCGGACGGCTTCGAGATCCGCTACCTCGACTTCGGGCAGATCGCCGAGGTCACCCCGCCGCCGCCGGCGGAGGTGTATGTCCCGCCCACCCCGGCGCCGGGCGCCTGACGCCGTGCACATCGGGGCCCACGTCTCCACCCGGGGCGGAATCCTGACCGCCTTCGACCGGGCCCTGGCTCTGGGGGCGGAGGCGGTGCAGGTCCACCCCACGCCGCCCCAGACCTGGCGCCGCCTCCACCTGGAGGCCGAGGAGGTCCAGGAGTTCCGCGCCCGGCTCACCTCCACCGGCCTCGGGGACTTCTTCCTCCACGCCGTGTACCTCATCAACCTCGGCACCCCCCGCCCCGAGCTCCTGGCCAGCTCCGAGGCCTCGCTGGTCCACTACTTGCAGATGGCCAACGAGCTAGGGGCGGCGGGGGTGATCTTCCACCCCGGCTCCCACCTGGGCCAGGGCTTCGAGAACGTGCTGGAGCAGATCGGGACCACCATGCGCCGGGCTCTGGAGGCGGCCCCCGGCGCGGCCCGCCTGCTGGTGGAGAACAGCGCCGGGGCCGGAGCCAACCTCGGCGCCACCCTCCCTGAGATCCGGCGGATGTTGGAGGCGGTGGACTCGCCTCGGGTGGGGCTCTGCCTGGACACCGCCCACGCCTTCACCTCGGGCTGGCAGCTGACCACCGAGGAGGGGCTGGCGTCCGCCCTGGCAGATTTCGAGGCGGAGATCGGATGGGACCGGCTGTGGGCCATCCACGCCAACGACTCCAAGGCGCCCTTCGGGAGCAACCGCGATCGCCATGAGAACATCGGTGAGGGGGAGATCGGGTCCGAGGCCTTCGCCCGCATGCTGGCCGACCCCCGCCTCCGCCGTCCCCCCTGGATCCTGGAGGTCCCGGGCGAGGAGCGGCAGGGTCCCGATCGGGCCAACGTGGACCGGCTCCGAAAGCTGGCCGGTCTATCCCCGCTGGAGCCGCTGTGAGGGAGGCGGCGGGGAGGACGCCGGTGGTGGCCGTGGACCTCGGGGGAACCTGGCTGCGGGTGGCTCCCTTCGACGAGGCCGGAGAGATGGGGAGGACCGTCCGGGTGCCGACCCCGGCCGCGCACGGCCCCACCCGGGTGGTGGAGGCGATCTGCGACCTGGCGACCGCGGCCGCTAATGGCGGGCGGCCCCGGCTGGTCATCGGTGTGCCGGGCCCGGTCGACCCGGCCCAGGGGGTGGTCCATGGCGCCCCCAACCTCCCCGGATGGAGGGAGGTTGCCCTCCGGGAGCTCATCCAGGTGCGGCTGGGTTGGGAGTGCCGGGTCGAGCACGATGCCGGGCTGGCCGCCCTTGGCGAACACCGCCGAGGCGCCGGGCGGGGATCCACCAACTTCGCCTATGTCACGGTGAGCACCGGGATCGGGGCCGGCCTGATCCTGGGCCGCCGGCTCTATCGGGGGTCGCAGGGCACGGCGGGGGAGTTCGGCCACGTCGTCGTGGAGCCGGACGGGCCGCGCTGCCGCTGCGGGAATCGGGGCTGCCTGGAGGCGGTGGCCTCCGGCACCGCCATCGCCGAGAGGGCGGGGATGGCCAGCGGCGCCGAGGTGTCCCGGGCCGCGGCCGCCGGGGACCTCGCGGCCCAGGAGGTCCTGGACCGGGCCGCCGACCACCTGGGCCGGGCGCTGGGCGGACTGCTCAACCTGCTCAACCTAGACGCCGTGGCCCTGGGCGGCGGCGTCTTCAACTCCGGACCCCTCTTCTGGGAGCGGATGGTGGAGGCGGTGGCCCAGGGCAGCTTCCCGGGGCCCCGGCGCCACGCCCGCCTGGCTCCTGCCGAGCTGAAGGGGGATGCCGGCCTGCTGGGGGCCTACGAGCTGGCCCAGGGGGATTGGGCCGCAGACTGAGCTCAGCCGGAGCTCAACCCGCCCTGGCCACCGGGTCGCGGAGCCGCGCCTCCAGCTTGCCCGCCTGGACCACGAGGAGCCGGCCCAGCGCCTGCTCCAGCTTCGGGGTGAAGCGAGCCTCGGGGACGGCGAACCCGATGGCCCCGCCCGGGCGGCCGTCCACCGCCCGGAAGGGGACGGCGAGCTCTGCGCAGCCCTCCTCCCGGGCGCCCCGCACGGTGGCGTAGCCGCGCTCGCGGACCCTCTGCAGCGCCTCCGCCAGCTCCGAGCCTGAGGGAGGGTTCTCGCTCTCGGAGAAGGCCGCCACCAGCGCCGCGGGGTCCAGCAGGGACAGCACCGCAAGCCCGGCCGCCGTGGAGGTGAGGGGCAGCCAGTGATACAGCCGGCTGCGAGCCTGGAGGCGGCGGTCCGGGACCACCTCGGAGAGGAACAGCACCGCCTGTTCCAGCGCCCCGTACACCGCCAGCTGGCTGGTCTCCTCGCCCGCCCGGGTGGCTTCCTGGAGAAGCGGGGTGGCCAGCTCGACCAGCGGGGCACGGCGCGCGCCCCGCAGCGCCAAGCGGTAGAAGCCAAGGCTGAGGCGGTAGCGGCCGTTCTTGGGCTCGGAGGCCACCAGACCCTCCTCCTCCAGCGCCCCCAGGGAGCGGTGGGTGGTGCTGGGAGCCATCTCCACCGCCGCCGCCAGCTCCCTCACCCCGAAGTCCTGGGCGTCATGCTCGGCCATCCAGGTGAGGAGGCGGACCGTCCGCCCGAGCGGGTTTCGCTCCCGGGTCTGGATCTCAGGCATCAGCGCCCGCCGCCGCTCGCATCCCGGCATCATAGCAGCGCGTTCCGCTGTGCTGAACGCGTCGGGAAGCGGGCCGTTCCCGCCCGGCAGCGGGGGGCGCCGGGGGGCGAAGATGGACCGGTGCGCGCCAACGAAGGCCCGGTCGCCAGCCCGGATGGAGGCGCTCCCCCGCCTCGAGAGGACCCCCCGCTGCCGTCGGCGAGGGCGCTCCGGGCCGAGCTGGGGGCGATGGAGGCGGCGCTGGGGAGCCCGGCGTGGATCGTGGGGGGGTATGTGCGCGATCTGCTGCTGGGCCGCCCCGAGGCGTCCGATGTGGACCTGGTCCTGGAGTCCGCCCCGGCCCAGGACGCCGGCGAGTGGCTGCGGCGGCGCTGGGGGCGGCGGGAGCCCGTGGTGGCCTTCGAGCGCTTCGGGACCGCCCAGGTGTCCTTCCTGGTGGGGCCGGGCGAGCGCTTCACCGTGGAGCTGGTCCGGGCGCGCCGGGAGGCCTACCTGTCGCACAGCCGCAAGCCCGCGGTAGAGGCGGCCACCCTGGAGGAGGATGCCAGCCGCCGCGACTTCACCGTCAACACCCTGCTCCTGGGGTTCCGTGGGGAGGTGCTGGACCCCACCGGCAAGGGGCTCCAGGATCTGCACCGGGGGATCCTGCGCACCCCCCTGGAGCCTGCCGCCACCTTCTCCGAGGACCCGCTGAGAATGCTGCGGGCGGCCCGCTTCGCCGCCCAGCTCGGCTTCCGCCTCGACCCCTCGGTGGAGGAGGGGATGCGGGAGTCGGCGGCCCGGATCAGGATCGTCTCCGTGGAGCGGGTGCGCGACGAGCTGCTCAAGCTCCTCCTGGCTCCGGGAGCCGCGGCCGGGCTTCACCTGCTCCTGGACACGGGCTTGCTGGTGGAGGTGGCCCCCGAGGTGGCCCGGACGGCCGGAGTGGAGCAGGGCGGGTACCACCTGGGCGACGTCTTCCTCCACTCCGCCCTGGCGGTGGAGATGGCCCCCGAGGCCCGGGTGGTGCGGCTGGCGGCCCTCCTCCACGACGTGGGCAAGCCGGGGACCGCCAAGGCCTCGCCCTCCGGCCCCACCTTCCACCGGCACCAGCAGGTGGGTGCCGAGATCACCAGACAGCTGCTCCGCCGGCTCCGGCTGCCCAACTCTGAAGTGGAGCGGGTGGCCCAGCTGGTGGAGCTGCACATGCATCCCATCCAGTACCGCAGCGAGTGGGCGGACAGCGCCGTGCGCCGGCTCTGGCACCGGGCCGGCGACCTGCTGCCCGAACTGCTCCAGCTGGCCCGG
>JAJZGN010000076.1 GCA_021798435.1 bacterium
CTTGGCGCAGATGGCCTGCACCAGCCCTGCCAGGCAGACCACCTCCTCGACCCGGGTGGCGGCATCGCAGATCCTGAACTCCAGGGTGGGGTACAGGACATGGGGGCGGAGGTCCCACCAGATCTTTTTGCCGTTGTCGATGCAGCCGGTGCGGACCAGCAGCTCCACATAGTTCTCAAAGTCCTCCGGGGAGCTGAGCTCGGGCGGGATGCCGGTCCTCGGGAAGCGCGACCAGACCACGCTCCGGTAGCTCTTGAGGCCGGTCTCCCGACCCATCCAGAAGGGGCTGGAGGTGGAGATGGCGAGGAGGTGGGGGAGGAAGTAGCGGGCCTCGTTGGCCACCTCGATCCGCAGGTCGGGGTCGGGGATCGCCACGTGGACGTGGAGGCCGAAGATCAGCAGTTCGCGGATCACGTCCTGCATCTCCTCCTCCAGCACCTTGTAGCGCTCCAGGCGGGTGACCTCCTGCTCCTGCCAGCGGGAGAAGGGATGAGTGCCGGCTGAGACGATCCGCAGACCGTGGGGCTCCAAGAGGTCGCTCACCGCCGAGCGCAGCCGCACCACCTGGCGGTGGACCTCCCGGATGTCGGAGCAGATGGGGGTCGCCACCTCAACCACCGACTGGAGCATCTCGGCTTTGACGTCGTCTCCCAGGTGGGGCCCAGCCTGGGCCAGCAGGGTCTCGATGTGGGATCGCAGCGCCCCTTCCCGATCCACGATCTGGAATTCCTCCTCCACCCCGATGGTCAGCCAGCTGGCGCTCACGCGGCCTCCTCCACGATGAACGCCGGGACCACGCTGCCGGCCCCCGCGGTCACGTTGAGAAGCGCCGAAGAGGAGAGGCGGGTGAGGACGCCCCCCACCCGACCGTTGAAGAGGTAGGGGTCCATGTCCCGCCCCAGCTCCAGCTCCTGAACCGCCGCCCCCACCGCCGCCGGGTAGCGATCGCGTGGAACGGGAATCGCCTCCTGGACCACGTAGGACTGGCTGATCCCCACCGCCAGAGCCTGCTCCCACTCTCGGCGGGTCACGGTCCAGCCCAGGATGACTCCCTTGCCCCCGTACTCGTCATTGGGCTTGAGGACCATCTCCCGCTGGTGGGTGGCCACGTGGTCGAGCAGGTCCGGCACCCGGCGTCCGTGCCGCTCGGTGGCCCCCTCCCGGAGCTTCCGGGTCCAGGGAACGTGGCGGGCGATGGCGCGCCGCTGGCGGGGGGTGTAGAGGTGCTGCCAGCGCGGGTCCGAGAGCAGGGCGAGGCTCATCTTCTTGTGCAGGAGCTTGGCCCGGAAGGAGTTGACCACGCACACCGCGCCCTCCAGGTAGGCGGTGCAGAGCGGCTCGGCCGCCTCTCCCTCGGCCAGCAGCTCCGCCTCCAGGACCCGGCGGTAGACCAGATTCACCACCTCGCCGGAGGGGCCATGCAGCTTCCCCCCCGAATACGACAGCTCCCCCGGCTGGCAGATGATCGCCGGCACCCCCCGGCGGAGGAAGGCCTGGCGGAAGAGCTCGAACTCGGCCAGGGTGGGGAGTCCCGCCCAGTCCACGATCGCCACCCGGGGCGGAGCCGTCCCCCCCCAGGCCCGGTAGGCGGACAGCATCACCTCCAGCTGGCGCTCGGCGCAGCGCAGGGGGCGGAGCCGAAACCGCTCCCGGAGGCGGATCATGGCGGGCATCTCCCAGAAGATCCGGCTCAGCTCGTCCCCGTAGGCCATTCCCGCCGGGGACTCGGCGTTGTACTCGACGTAGCGGATCTCCGGGGCGGCGAAGCTGTCCAGGCGCGAGCTGGGCGAGGAGTGCGGATAGCCCGGCTCAGCCAGCGCCAGCCGCTCCTCCTCCGGCCGGAGGTCCAGCTCGCCCCGGATTCCCTCGTCGGCGAGCAGCGCCGCCTCCAGCCGGGAGAGGGCACCAAAGACGGCCTGGGCGGCGAGCTGGGTGGTCCGATACTCGTCCCTGGTGATCAGCTCCGGGCGCAGCGAGACGCAGAGAGGGTGGGGGCCGAAGTAAAGTCCGCGCTCGAGCTGGCCCTCTCGCAGCCGACCCAAGCTGTCCGCCAGGACCTGGGGGTCCTCCAGATGGCGGTCGTACAGCTGCCGGGCGCGCCGCGCCGGCGTGGTGCTCAAACGAAGCGCCACCAGCGGTGGGCCCCGCGCCAGGGCGGGTCCAGCTCCCCGGTCGCGTATCCGATCACCAGTTGGGTCATCTTGGAGAGGACCCAGTTGAACCCAACCTCCTTGATGGAGAAGCGGTCGAAATCGGGAGCGGGATTCAGGAAGTCGATGGCATACAGCACCCCGTCCCGGACCGCGAACTCCACGGTGTCCACGTCGTAACCCAGGGCGTCGGTAAGGGTGCGCGCCTGCTCCGCGGCCAGCTCCGAGAGGGCGTGGGGTGGGGGGGAGTCGGTGACGTAGCGTTCCAGGAAGGGCCGGTGGGGGTCGTAGCGGAACACCAGGACCTCCCCCCCGATGACTATGCAGCGGAGGTAGTCCTGCCACTCGATGCGCTCCTGCAGGATCATGGTCTTGGTCCCGGTCCGGTCGTAGGCCGAGATCAGCTCCCCGGGGGTGTCGATCATGTAGACGTCCCGCCAGCCCCCTCCGGTGTTGGGCTTGAGGACCGCGGGCAACCCGGTGTACGAGAGGATCGCCTCCCAGTCCAGGGGATACTCCAGGTTGCGCAGGGAGCGCTCGGGCTCGATGTAGGGGATGTACTCCTTGTTGGGCAGGATCACCGTCCGGGGGACCGCGACTCCCAGACGGCGCGCCAGGGTGCACTCGAAGAACTTCTCGTCCGCCTCCCACCAAAAGGGGTCGTTGATCACCGCCGTCCCCTGAAGCGCCGCGCTCTTGAGGTAGGCGCGGTAGAAGGGCACCTCATGGGAGATGCGGTCGACGATCACCTGGTAGCGCTGCCGGTCCTCCAGCTCGCGAGCGCCACCCAGTCGGCACATCTCGGCCACGACCCCGTGGGCCCGGCCCCGCTCGTTGACCAGAGAGATGAAGGGCTCGGGAAAGGTGTTCTCGACCCCCACCAAGAGCCCGACCCTGGCCTCCATCCCTGCTCCCCCGTGAACGGCTCGGGGCGCCCGCTGGCACCGTCAGCGCCACCATAGGGGAGGGGACGCCGTCTGGCAATAGGCGGGGCGGGCGAGGTTGCCCGGGCCTCCCGCTTGCACCCCGGCCCAGGGTGGGTCTATGGTATTGCCTACTCAAGTAGGGTGGAGTGCCACACCGGTGCCCATTTCCGTTCGGATGCCAGCGAGCCCACGGCCGTGAGGCGGGGCGTTCGGCACCGACGGAAGGGTCCGGGCGGCGCCATCCGGGAGCGGCGGGGCTGTCTCCCTGGCGGAGGACTGGGGCACCCCATCGGGTGTCCGGGCGCAGCGACATGGAGGGACGGAGATGCGTAAAGCCCTGGTGTTACCCCTGGTGGGGGTGATGGCGGTGGTTGCCGGTTGCGGCTCCAGCGCCCCCTCCGGCAAGGCGATCAAGCCTGGACCGATCAACATCGGGGTGATAGCCCCGTTCAGTGGACCCGCGGCTGAGTTCGGCACCCTGATCTCAGCGCCCTGCTACGCGGCCAGCGACCTCATCAACCAGGCCGGTGGGGTGCTGGGCCACAACATGCAGTGCACCCCGGTGGATGACACCGGTGACCCGGCCGACGCGGTGCCCAACGTGACCAGGGCCATCGCCACCATCTCCAACTTCGACCTGGCGGTGGGGCTGGAGACCAACACCGCCGCCACCACCGTGCCCCTGGTCAACCGCGCCCAGATCAACATGGTGACCACCAACGGGCTCACCAACTACGACACCACCACCGACAAGTACTTCTGGCGGCTGACCCCGGCGGACGATGCCAACGGAGCCGCCATGGTGCAGTACGCCTACAACAAGGGGTACAAGCGGATCGCCGTGGTGTTCGAGAACAACTCCACCGACACCGGCAACACCCCGGGGATCGAGAAGGCGGCGGCCAAGCTGGGGGTCAAGTTGGTGACCAACACCACAATCCCCGCCGACGCCAGCTCCTACTCCAGCGTCGCATCCAGCGTGATCAGCCTGCACCCCCAGGCGATCATCTTCGACGCCGACCCCCAGTCGACCGCGACCTTCCTCTCCAACTACTCTCAGCTCACCGGGGGCAAGCTGCTCCCGATGATCACCGCCACCGACTCCCTGACCCCGGACTGGTACAACTCCGTCTCCGCGGCCGTGGGCACGGGCTTCATCTTCAACAAGGTGGACCTGGTCGGCTCTTACTTCAGCACCAGCACCCAGGCCTTCTACACCTACCGCAATGCCCTGCTGGCCAACCCCAAGACCCACGCCCTGGCCGACACCCTGGCCACGGTCGGGCCGCCGGCCTCGATCTACGACGGGATCAACATCATGGCCCTGGCCATGCTGATGGCCAAGAGCGCCGACCCCTCGGTCTACAACGCCTACGTCAACGACGTGGTCACCCCCAAGGCGGGAGCCGTGGTGGTGGACAACTTCGCGGCCGGCAAGAAGGCCCTCAGTGAGGGAAAGAAGATCCAGTACGTCGGAGTCCTCGGGGCGGTCACCTTCAACCGGTACCACAACTTCGCCGGCGCCTTCGCGGCCGCCCGGTTCACCGGTTCGACCACCTCGGTCAACGCCGCGATCATGCCCGGGTCGGAGATCTCTAAGCTGCTCGGCTAGTTCCTGACCCTCGCCGGGGGCGGGCCAGGCCCGCCCCCGGCTCATCTTCAAGGAGGCCTCGGTGCATCTGCTGGTCCAGTCCATCGGGTTCGGAGTCGCCGCCGGGGCGGTGCTGGCGCTGGGTGCGGTGGGCTTCACCCTCCAGTTCGGAATCAGCAACGTCCTCAACATCAGCTACGGGGCTCTGATGAGCGTGGGCGCCTTCCTCGGGCTCTTCATGCTGGGGCTGGGCTGGAACATCTGGCTGGTCATGGTGATCGCCGGCCTGGCGGTTGGGGCCTGCTCGGTCGTTCTCAACCGGGGGCTTATCACCCCGCTCGTCCGCAAGGGACTGGCCCCCTTCGGACTGGTGATCGTCACCGTCTCCGCCGGGATCGTGCTGGAGTACGTGATCGTGGCCGTGGCCGGCCCCGCCACCCAGACCTACGGCAACCGCAGCGGCGCCACCCTGAATTTCCTGGGGTGGACCCTGACGACGGCCCAGGTGGTCATCTTCGCCATCGCGGTGGTCCTCATGCTGGGCCTCCACCTGCTCCTGACCCAAACCCAGCTGGGAAGGGCGATGCGGGCCACCTCGGCCAATCGAACCCTGGCCCGCAGCTGCGGCATCGCCACCTCCCGGATCAGCGACATCGCCTGGTTCATGTCGGGGACCTTCTGCGGGATGGCCGGCATCGCCCTCGCCATCACCATCGAGTCCTTCGACTTCACCCTGGGATCGATCTTTCTCATCCCCATGATCGCCGCGGCGGTTTTGGGCGGGGTCGGTCAGCCATATGGGGCGATGATCGGTGGGTTGGTCGTGGGAGTCGCGAGCTCGGTCTCCTCCGCCTACTGGGACCCCGCCTACCAGAGCGTGGTCGCCTTCGGGATCATCATCGTGATGCTGCTGGTCAGGCCCCGGGGGCTGTTCGGCAGCACCACCGCCACCCGCAAGCTCTTGGCATGAGAGGGGTGGCGGCCAGCAGGACGAGGAGGGCGCACCATCACCGGGCTTGAGTTCTACGCCGTCGTCCTCCTGGTCTATCTGGGCACGGACCTCCTGGCCGCCTGGGGGCTGAACCTGGAATTCGGGGTCTCGGGGGTGGCCAACCTCGCCTACATCGTGGTGATCGCCGCCGGCGCCTACACCTACGGGATCCTCACCCTGGGGCCGGACACCGGCAATGGAGGCTTCCAGCAGTACGTCCTGGGCTACCGGCTGCCCTTCTTTGTGGCGGTGATCGCCGCCGCCGCGGTGGGCGCGGGGGTGGGGGTGCTGATCGGAGTGACCGGGCTCAAGCGGATCCGCCAGGACTACCAGGCGATGGTCATGCTGGTGATCTCGATCATGGCCGCCACCGTCATCGGGGCCGCGCCCAGCTTCCTGGGGGGCGAGCCCGGACTGAGCCTGATCCCCAACCCCTTCTCCAACCTCAGCCCGACCACCGGCGCCTGGGCCTACGTGGCCATGGTCGCCTTTGCTTGCGCCGTGGGCTACCTGGTGATGCGGCGTTTCACCAGCGGCCCCATGGGGAGGGCGCTGCGGGCGATGCGGGACGACGAGCACGCCGCCGCCGCCATGGGCTTCAGCGTCATCAAGATGCGGCTCCTCACCCAGGCGGTGGGCGGGGCCTTCGGGGGGGTGAGCGGCGCCCTGCTGGTGGCCTTCATCGGGGGCTGGTCACCCGGGGCATGGGCCTACGTGGAAACCCTGGCCCTGCTGACCGCGGTGATCGTCGGAGGGATGGGCAACGACTTCGGAGTGAGCCTGGGGACCTTCGTCATCGCCGTCCTGCTCCTCCAGGGGGTTCAGTTCCTGCCCCAGATCCGCTCCCACACCGGCCTCACCGAGGCCATCGGCTGGATGACCCTCGGGATAATGACCATCGCCTTCCTGTGGCTCCGACCACAGGGAGTCTTTCGAGAACGGCGGCCCCGATATGGGCAACCCGCGGTGGGCAGTGCCGGCGGCGGTGAGGTGGCGGAGGGCCGTAGTTGAGCTCCACTCCCATGGGGGGGCCGGGTTCCGCCCCGGTCGCCGAGGCGTCGGCGGCCACCAGCGGGACCGGCTCCGGGGAGGGGCCGATCCTCCGGGTCGCCGACCTCGCCCGCCAGTACGGGGGGGTGCGGGCGGTGGATGGGGTTTCCTTCCAGCTCCAACCCAGCACCATCACCGGGATCATCGGCCCCAACGGCGCCGGAAAGTCGACGGTGCTGACGGTGGTGAGCGGTTTCACCTCCCCAACCGCGGGCACCATCGAGTTCCTGGGACGGGACGTGACCCGGCTGCCGATGCACCGCCGTGCCCAGATGGGCCTGGTGCGCACATTCCAGATCGCCCGGGTCTTCGACGGGCTCACGGCGATCGAGAACCTCATGGTGGCCGTGCCCCGGCAGCGATCCCTCACCCTGAAGGGGCTCCTGGCGGGCAAACGTTACTGGCGCTCCGAGGAGGAGGAGATCCTGGCGCGGGCCTGGGAGCTCATGAACACCTTCGGGATGGCCGACAAGGCCAATGAGAAGGCCGGCCGCCTGAGTGGAGGGCAACGGCGGGCGGTGGAGATCATGCGCGCCTTGATGACGCGCCCCAAGCTGCTCCTGGTGGACGAGCCCATGGCCGGCCTGAACCCCAAGCTGACCCGCGAGCTGGAGGAGGTGTTCCTGGCCCTGCGCCGGCAGGGGCTCAGCATTCTGATCATCGAGCACGAGCTGGACACGGTGGAGCGGATCTGCTCTGAGGTGCTGGTCATGGCCTGGGGCAAGGTGATCGCCCGGGGCGAGATGGCGGAGCTCCGGACGCGCAAGGAGGTTCAGGACGCGTATGTCGTCGGCTGAGACGCCCGCCCTGGAGGTCAGGGACCTGGTCGCGGGATACGGCGACTACCCCGTGGTGGACGGGGTCAGCCTGACCGTCCCGCACGGCAAGGTGGTGGCTGTCGCCGGCCCCAACGGGGCCGGCAAGAGCACCCTGCTAAAGGCGATGCTGGGGCTGGTCCGGATCCTCTCCGGGAGGGTCCTGCTGGAGGGGGAGGACGTCACCGGCGCCCCGCTGGAGCGGCTGGCCCGGCTGGGGGTGGGATACGTGCCCCAGCTGGACGATGTCTTCGACTCCCTGAAGGTGATCGAGAACCTGGAGATGGGCGGGTATCTCTGCGATCGAGCGGAGCGCCAGCGCCGGATCGAGCAGGTGCTGGAGATCTTCCCGGTCCTGCGCGGCAAGCTCCACCGCTATGCGGAGACTCTGAGCGGTGGTGAGCGCAAGATGACCGCCATCGCCCGGGTCCTGATGCTGGACCCCAAGGTCCTGGTCCTGGACGAGCCCACCGCCAGCCTCAGCCCGGAGATGTCCCGAGTGGTGCTGGAGGAGCAGGTCCGGCCCCTCAGCCGGCTGGGCAAGTCGGTGCTGCTGGTGGAGCAGAAAGCGGTGGCGGCGCTGGAGGTGGCGGACTGGGCCTGCCTCCTGGTGCGGGGGAAGGTGGAGGTGTCGGCGCCCGCCGCCGAGGTGCTCGCCGACCCCAGCATGCGGGAGATCTTCCTAGGACGGGCCCCCGCCGCCGCGGCCGAGGTGGCCGGCTCGGAGTGAACGGGGCCGAGGCTTTCGTGGAGGCGCTGAGGAGCCACGGGGTGGACACCTTCTTTGGCCTCCCCGGGTCCACCGAGGCACCCCTGCTCGAGGCCCTGCGCAAGGCGGAGGACATTCGCTACGTGCTCAGCCTCCACGAGGGGGTCGCCACCGCGATGGCCGACGGCTACGCCAGGGCCTCCGGGGGGGCCGGGGTCGTCGGCCTGCACACCACCGTGGGGACCATGAACGGCATGAGCCAGCTGTTCAATGCCGCCAGGGATGGGATCCCGGTGGTGATGACCGCGGGCCACAAGGACCGGACGGTGCTCGCGGAGGACGGGTTCTGCTCGTTCCCGGACCTCGCCGCCCTTCTC
>JAJZGN010000077.1 GCA_021798435.1 bacterium
CCCGACCTCGACCGCCTCTTGGAGGGTGAGGAGGGTTTCGGTGATGGGCGTGCTGGGGTCGGGCTCATGCATCTGGTAGAGGTCAATGGTCTCCACCTGGAGCCGGCGCAGGCTCCCCTCCAGCGCCCGGCGGACGTACTCCTGGGAGCCACGTCGATCGGAGGGTTCGAGCCCCGGTTTCCGCATCCCGAACTTGGTGGCCAGCACGACCCGATCGCGCCGGCCCTTCAGGGCCTGACCCAGGAAGCGCTCACTCTCCCCGTTGCCGTAGATGTCGGCGGTGTCGAACAGGTTCACGCCCAGGTCAAGGGCCGCGTCCACCACCCGTCGCGCGCCGGCCTGGTCCAGGCGGCGCCCGAAGTTGTTGGTCCCGACCCCGACCTCGCTCACCTCCGGCCCCCCCACCCCCAGGCGACGGCGGCCGACCACCTCATCCAACTCCACCACCTCCATCTGTGTCCACCTTGTGTCCGGACGGCCGCGGGGGCCGCGGAGCAATCGGGTCCTGAACTTCCGCGCCCCGGATGCCGGCCACCACCTGGTCGAGACGCTCGGCCAGGTGGCTGATGTCGGTGTCCGACAGGTAGCGCGCGAAGTCCTCCTCCGCAGCCAACTGCATTATCGCCAGCGCCTCCCACATCACCTCGCGCCCGAACGCGGTCACCTCCATCACGGTGTGCCGGCGATCCTCCGGAGAGGTCCGGCGGGTCACCAGCTGGCGCCTTTCCAGCCGGTCCATGATCCGGGAAACCCCACTCTTGCTGAAGCAGGTGTCCTCCGCCAGGTCGCCGATCCCGCGGCTGCCGTCTGGGCCCGCTCCCAGGCGCACCAGGACCTCGGCTGCCGAGGACGACAACCCCACCGCGGCCAACAGCCTCCGATCTAGGGCGGAGGCGAGCAGTCGCTGGGCCTGGAAGAGGCTGAGGGTGGCTGCCACCGGCGACAGGCCCGCCTCCCTGGTGAGGGCTCTCGGCCGCCCCTCGGCCATCAGCGGGAGGCCGACCGAGAACGGCAGACTTTCGGGTTGCCTCCGGCGCCGAAGTCGGCGCCACCGGCCCGCGGCCCAGGGGCCGCTGGCGCCACCCGAACTCTGCTCAAGGCCAAAGTCACTTCCATCCCCCCCGTGCCTGACATTCTAGGATCGAGCCCAGATGGTTGTCCCCGCCCGGAGGGCGGCCTGCCGCGTGAAGCTCGAGCCACGAAACATCGCGCGGCAGCCTGCCGTTGTAGGGACGGACCCGCGGTTCGCTTCGGTCCCCGGCCGCGGCGCACAGGAGTCACCGTGAGCGCCTCTCGTTGGCCGCGGACGGCAGCGGCTGCGTCCAAGTTCAGCCGAAGGAGTCACTGACAGGGTGAAGACGGCCGGTCGGTTCCCGCGCCTCGGGGCGGTGGCGATGGTAGTGGTCGGACTGGCGGTGGTGTCAGCCACCGCCGGTGGCGTCCTCACCTCTGGCCCCCCGTCCGTGGCGCCCCCGGTGGCCGCCCCGCAGGTGGCGGCCGAGGAGTCGGCACCGGTCTGGGCCTGGCCGGAGGCGGGCGAGGCGGATCGTGCCCTGAGGCTCTCCACCCCTCAGTACCAGCTGGCGCTCGCGCCCCGCACGGGGGTTCTCACCGTGACCTCGGCCGCGGGCTCCTTCGCCTTCCCTCTCGCCGCCCTGGTGGGCCGGACCCAGCTGCCGGCCGGGACCCGTTACCTCCCCACCACCGACGGGGCCAACCTCGACCTCTATGTTCTGAGTCGGGGCGAGAAGCTGCTGGAGAGGGCGCTGCTGCGCCCGCACCGGGGCTTTTTCACGGTCACCTTCAGCTCCCAGCTGGGCCCCGACAGCTTCGCGGTTCCCGCCTTCTTCAGCAACGGTCGCCAGGCGCTCCCGCAGTCGGCCTTCCTCCACGCCTTCAGCCCCGATCCGGTCAACCAGTCACTCAGCCCCTTCCCCACCACCTATCTCGGGGTCCACCGCCCCTACCACACCGCCCCCTTCGCCCCCCCGCCGCTCGACCTCCAGTTCCGGCTGCGCCACGGATGGGCTGGCGTGGGGCTGGTCCAGATCCCGGACGCCACCGCCCTCAGCATCGACTCCCGCTCGGCCGTCACGGTCAACTACCCCCTGAGGCTGCTCGCAGGCTTCCCCGACACCGGTGCCGGTGGGGCGGTGGCCCCTCCGCGCAGTGGACCCGGGAAGCCGCTGGCCGGGAGCTGGCTGGAGTTCCCCAGCTTCGTGTTCACCGCCGCCCCCGACCAGTACTCGGGGCTGTTCCAGTACCACCTGGCGCTCTCGGCCCTGGGGATGGCCCCCACGGCCGCCCCCCCGGGGCGCCGGCCCTCTTGGTGGTCATGGCCGATGGTGGACACCTGGGGTCAGCAGCTCCTGACCGGCGCTTCGCGCGACTCCCCCAAGTACACCGCCGCCTGGGTGCTTAACTTCGCCTCCCAGTGGCGCCAGCAGTTCCATGTGCGCCACTTCACCCTGGTCATCGACGCCCAGTGGCAGGCGCGTCTTGGAGATCCCACCCCGAGCAGCCGCTTCGGTGGCTTTTCGGGGATGAAGGCGCTCATTGCCGAGTTGCACTCCGAGGGGATCCGGGTGATGCTCTGGTGGAAGCTCTGGACGGACCAGCTCCCCAATGGGAATGTGGCGAGCTACGACCCCACCCAGCCCGGGTTCACGACCCTGCTCAGCTCGCAGGTGGATCAAATGGTGGGGCCCGGGCCCAACTCGCTCGGCGCCGACGGCCTCAAGCTCGATTGGGCGTTCCTGGTGCCGCCGCCCTCGGCGGAGCAGCTGGCCAGGCCCCAGCTGGGCCTGGGGGCGGCGGTCCTCCTGCGCTACATGCGGATCCTGTCATCCGCGGCCTGGCACGCCGACCCCACCAGCCTCATCGACGCCTCGGCCGTGGCCCCCCAATTCGGGGGGACCGAGGACACCCTGCGTCTGTACGACGCCCACCGCGCCTCCACCTGGAGCTATCGTGCCGCGATCGTGAGCGCGGTGGACCCCAATTCCGCCATCGACGGAGATGGTTGGGCGCTGCTCAGCTCGCAGGCCATACCCCACATCGTGGCCAGCTCCGTCTTCGGGATCCCATCGATCTACTACGTCGGGCGCTGGGCCAAGGGGACCCGCTTCGCTCCGGGGCTGGCCCGCGACCTGGGCATGGTGATCCAGGCGGCCCAAGCGCGCGGCCAGGGTCGGGCGGTCCCCACCGGAACGGGCTGGGAGTACGTGGTGGCCGGCAGGGTGAGCGCTCGCACCCTGGCCAACGACCGGGCCATCGTGGTCTACCACTACTCGGACAGCGGGCGCTGCCTCGGTGCCACAGTTGTCAGCGCGGTCGAGGCCACCCTGGCGGTCCCCGGCTGCTCCGACCTGACCGCGGTGGCAGCCGCAGCGACCGGGACCCGACCGGTGCGGCTCGGCCGCTCCGGCCTCCAGGCCGAGCCCGGGGTCCCCTACCGGATCACCTTCGCCCGGGAGCCCAACTCCAAGAAGGGGTTGCGCCCGGTTCGGCCGCCGATCCGTTCGGCTGCCGGTGGCCAACAGAGGAAGCGCACCCTCGACGGGCACCGGAGCCAGAGCGGTTGAGGGCGTTGGGTCACCTCCAGGGCAGCTCCGACCTTCTCCCCCAGTAAACCGCGGGCTCCTCAGAGAGCACCGAGAGCTCGCTCAACTCCCCGTCCTCGAAGGTGACTTTCAACGCCCCGAGGTTGGAGTCGAGTTGCTGGGGGGTGACCGCTCCGGAGAGGGCGACATCGCACCAGCCCTGGCTGAGGATCGCTGCCAGGGCGACGGCATCCTGCCCCACCCCGTGCCTCGCTGCGGCTCCGGCCAGCAGGGAAGACGCCTCCTCCACCTCCAGAAGCCGCCCGTTGGCCAGCCCCTCCTTGACCAGCACCGCCCAGCCGCTGTCATGGGCGGCTTCGAGGGCCGCGGCTGCCGCCGTCTGGAGCAGGTTCCAGGTGGCCTGGACGGCCGTGAAGGGGTTGCGCCCGTCTACCGAGACCTCCATCGCCCGCTCCACCACCTCGGCCTGGCGGGGACCGCTGACGGAAATACCGACGACCACCCCGTCTCCGGCCAGCTCCACAAGTTGCGAGAGGACCTCGCGGTCGTCGAGCACCCCGCTCTCCAGGGTCGCCGAATGGATCTGGTACAGGCGCAGGTCGTCGCCGAGAAGTCGACGGCTCTCCGCCAGCTGTGAGACCAGCTGGCTCAGGGAGTGGTCCTTGACCTCCTGCACCAGCGCGTCCATCCTCCAGCCACCAACGTACCTGTAGCCCCACTTGGAGCCGCACACCACCTTTCCCCTCCGGAGCCCGCGAAGGTCCAGCCAACTGGCCAGGAACTCCTCGGCCCGGCCGTAGGAGCGGGCGGCGTCGAAGTACCGGATTCCGGCCCCGAAGGCGTGGTCAAGTAGACCATGGGCCAGGGTGCGCATCGCGGCCACGCTGCGGCTCCCCGGCAGGTCACGGTTCCGGTGGAGGTTGATGTAGGCGGGGCGGCCGATCGCGGCCAGCCCCAGTCCGAACCGTGTCACCGTGGGGCCTCCGGGGCCGAGCCGCCTGGTGTCCACCCCCCGAGTCTATGCCGAACGGAATGAGCAGCCGGAGGGCCTCGCGGCGGTGGACAGCGGCGGCAGCCGGGGGGCCGCCCCGAGGGCGGCGATCTGGCCCCCAGAGGTCCAGATGAGTTGGGCCTCACCTGAGTCGCCCCCCCGGAAGGAGGTGGACCCCGCTCCGGGTGGCCCCCTCAAAGCGGTCCCGCGCCCCGGTGATGCGCGCCGCCATCCCGGAGCCAACGGGGCGCGCGACTCGGGCCCGGGAGGCATCCACAGCCACCGGGCCGGCCCAGCAGCCCCTCACCGCCCTGGCGGGGGCCAGCGACACTGGGTCCAGGGCGCCGAGCTGTGAGTGGAGTCGCGCTCACAGCGACGGCATGGGAGGTGGCTGGCATCGGGCTGACCCATGGTCCGACGGTCGTAGTCCGCCTCAGGGCGCGGTCGGCGCGCGCTCGAGCCGGGATGCCACCCCCTGCTCTGAAGGCTTGATTTCGACATATCATTGCCCGTCGCGGTGGACGTCGGCCTGCCACTGCGGCACTCGCCGGTCTCCGATGGGAGCTTGCCTATGAGTCCGGATCACCCGCAGCCACCGCGCCGGCACCGCTCCCCGATTCGCCATCCCGCCGGTTCCCGGGAGAGCAGGCGACCCCGGATGCCGGCCAGCCGGACGGCGGCTACTGCGAGACCTTGAACGCCTGTAACAGGGGAGGCTACCGTAAGCCGGGCCTCCTGGTTCGGCGGGCCTTCAACCCCATGGTGGCGGGCCTGATCCAGCTCGGAATCAGCGTCAAGGGAAGTCGCCTCCTCGAGGTCCAGGGCCGAAGCACCGGCCTTGCCCGCAGGACCCCAGTCAACCTGCTGAGGCACGGCGGGCGCGAGTACCTCGTGTCCCCGCGCGGCAGCACTCAGTGGGTGCGCAATCTGCGGGCAGGGGATGGCCGGCTCACCCTGGTCCTCGGCCGCCGGCGCTGGGACCGCGTGGCGACAGAGGTGCCGGACCGAGCAAAGCTCGAGATCTTGCGGGGCTACCTAAGCAACTGGAAGGTGGAGGCCGGGACCTTCTTCGACGGTCTGGGGGCGGATTCCCCGGAATCTGAGCTGGCCCGAATCGCTCCGCGCCACCCCATCTTCCGGCTCACCACCCTCGGGAAGTAGCGAAACCGATCCCGGGCGGCGTGAGCTGGAGCTGACCAGGGCAAGCGGGACCAGCGAGCGGGAGGCTGCCACGGTGATGCTGAGGCGGATGCGTGAGCGGGTGCGGCACCGTCGTCTCACCCTGGAAGCGGACCAAGGCTACGACACGCAAGACTTCCTCCAAGCGTCTGAGGAGTTGCGGGTCACACTCCACCTGGCCCGGCGTGAGAGCTACTGGGGCAGTGCTCTCCTGGCTCGGCTGGCGACCACCCCGGGGTACCAGGTGAGTCAGCGGAAGCGCAAGCCGGTGGGGGAGATCTTCGGCTGGACCAAGTCGGTCGAGGGGAGCAGGAAACCGCGCTGCAAGGGGGTGGAACGCAACAGGCTCTGGGTGGAGATGACCATGGCGGCCTAAAACCTGGTCCAAATGGGCAAGCTGGCGGGGGCACCCGCTTGAGGAGCCCAGACTACGGCCTGAGAGCTCTCCCCGAAAGGCTCCCGGGCCCCGCTCGGGCGGTCCCGGGGACTGTCTGCACTCCGAAAATCCCGCGGAATGCCACTTCGCAAGGGCACTCCGCCGGTTCTTCGCCGAGTTCAACACCCTGCTAGTGCGGCTAATGCTAATCGATCCCGATGACGCCGACCACGCGCCCCGGGCGATCCGGTTGAGATCGCTGGCACGGTTCGCACGATCTGGTCGCGTCCGGGTGCTTCCGCGTCGGGGGCGCTGGAGTGTCCATCGAACCCAGAGCGTGTCAGAATCTCAATCGACTCATCACGCCCGCACAAAGCGGCGTGCTCGACAGGAGCGTCTAGATGGCTAATGCGTACGAGGTGGCTCGAGACACCTGGGTGATCCCCCAACTGGTCCTCGCCCCACCGATTGGTCATGTCGACTTCAACAGCGCCATGATCCGCGGGCCCGAGCCGGTGGCCACCGACACTGGCGCACCGGTGCATCGCGACGACTTTCTCGCCACCCTGGCCTCCCTGGTCGATCCTGACGATGTCCGCTGGCTCTTCCTCAGCCACGACGACCGCGACCACGCCGGCTACCTCATCCCGCTGCTTGAGGCGTGCCCCAACGCCACCCTGGTCACCAGCTGGTTCGCGGTGGTCCGGATGATCGAGGAGTGGCCGATCTCGCTGCGCCGCTGCCGTTTCGTGGAAGAAAACATGGCCTTCGGCGCTGGCGGGCGGGCCCTGGCGACGCTCAGGCCGCCTCTCTTCGACTCGCCGGTCACCCGCGGCCCGTTCGACCCCTCGAACGGGGTCTTCTGGGCCGTCGACTGCTTCGCCACCTCGGTCCCCCACGCCGCTGTCGACATCGCCGAGATCGACCGGGAGGCGTGGCAGGAGGGGATGCGGATCGTCAACTGCGTCAACCACCCCTGGCACCGGTGGCTGGACGAGACCAAATGGGGCCGCCACGTTGACACGGTCGAGGTGCTTGGCATCAAGGTCATCGGCGGCTGCCACACGCGCTCCATCACCGGATCGATGGTCGCCGAAGCCTTCAAGTTGATCCGCCAGGTGCCCGCCGCCGCCAGCTGGGAGGTCCCCAACCAAGCGGTCCTCGAAGCGTGGTGGGAAGCCGGCGTCGACGTGGTCAACGGCACCCCCGTCGACCCGGCCACCACCTTTTCCTGCCCCCTAGAGCCTTCGCCATGAGGCCCGGACCCGAAGAGCCCGTCGGCGCGCACGCTGCAGTGCCAGCGGCCGAGGTACTGGCCACCCTCACCGACTACATCACGCGACCCGCTCTCGAGGCGGTGACTGCATTGGGTATCATCGATGTTGTGGCACCCGGGCCGCGCACCGCAGAGGACATCGCGTCAGCCACCCGAGCCAACGCCGCTGCCGTGTATCGAGTTCTCCGCTATCTGGCGAGCAAGGGCGTTTTCACGCAAGTGGGCGACCGGGCGTTCGCGCTCACCGAGGTGGGGGAGCTGCTACGCAGTGACGTGCCGGGCTCGATGCGTTACATCGCCATCCGCAACGAGAGCCGCGACCGGGGCGATCTCGCCATGCGAGAGTTGCGATACACGCTTGAGACTGGGCTTCCAGCCTATGAGCATGTGTTTGGTGAGTCCCTATTTGCGGCCATCCAGCGCGATCCTGAGTTGCGTGCCGATTGGCACGCTCAGATGCGGGCGCATGGACACCGCGTGGCCGCAGCGATCTTGCCGAGTTTCGAATGGGACGAGTTTGCGACTGTGGTTGACGTGGGCGGCAACACGGGCGTCGTGCTGGCCTCACTCCTGAAGGCGCACCCGTCGATGCGCGGGATCCTTTTTGACCTGCCCGAGGTGGTGGAGGAGGCTGCACCCGTCCTCGAAGCCCATGGTGTGGCAGGTCGCTGCGAAGTGGTCGCTGGTGATTTCTTCGCCGCGGTGCCCGACGGTGGGGACCTGTACGTTCTGTCCCAGATTCTCCACGACTGGGATGACGCGCGAGCCTCGACGATCCTGGCGAACTGCGTGAGGGCGATGAAACCGGGGAGCCGAGTGGCGGTGATCGAGCAGGTGGTTCCCCCCGGAGATTTGCCGCATCCGTCGAAAAGGATAGACCTGGCACTGATGGTGAATTTTGGCGGTCAGGAACGCTCCGAGTCGGAGTTCCGAGTGCTCTTCGCACAGTCGGGTGTAGAGCTTTCCCGCGTGATACCGTCGGCGGGGTCTTGGTCCATCCTCGAGGGCATGCCGTTGGACGCCGGCTCATCGATCCTCGCCGCGAGCCTCGCGTGACTGGTCGTCGGAAGGCAGCCCTGCCGACGGAGCGCATCTCGCCTGGCCTGGATGAGGGCCATAATCGTGACCCGGGTCACCGTATTCTCATCACCACCTGGGATGGCGGCGGGAACGCCATTCCTGCCTGCAATCTCGCGCTCCGCCTCCTGCGACTGCGCA
>JAJZGN010000078.1 GCA_021798435.1 bacterium
CTCCCAGGTGGTGATCTTCTCCCACGAGCGCCGGGTGGTGGAGTGGGCTCAGCGCAAGGGCGTGGCCGTCCTCCAGTTGGAGGCGGTGCCCGCCTCGGCGGAGGAGGGCCGGGCCGCGTCCCCCGAGAGCTGAACGGGATGCGCATCGTCTCGCTGCTCCCCAGCGCCACCGAGATCTGCTTCGCCCTCGGGCTGGGGCAGAGTCTCGTGGGAGTGACCCACGAGTGCGACTTCCCGCCCCAGGCCGAGTTCAAACCGATCATGACTGAGGCCACCCTTCCGGAGCAGGGAGGGGCCCCAGGCGACATCGACCGCCATGTGCGCGAGGCGGTGCATCAGGGCAGCAGCCTCTACCGCGTCCGCCAGGAGGAGCTGGCCCGGGCGAGGCCCGACCTGATCCTCACCCAGGAGCTCTGCGAGGTCTGCGCGGTGGCCTATCCCCAGGTGCTGGACGCGGCCCGCCTGCTCCCCGGCCGTCCCACCGTCCTCTCGCTGGAGCCGACCACCCTCGCGGGCGTGCTCCGCTCGATCCTGGAGGTGGGGGCGGCCACCGGAACCAGGGAGCGGGCGGCGGAGCTGGTGCGCGGGCTGTGGGCCCGGGTGGACGCGGTGCGGGGCGCGGTGGCGGGGAGGGAGCGGCCCCGGGTCGCCTGCCTGGAGTGGGTCGACCCCCTCATGTCGGGGGGGCATTGGGTACCGGACCAGGTGGCGGTGGCCGGGGGGATGGACGTCCTCGGGGTGGCCGGTGAGCGCAGCCGCCGCCTCAGCGCGGACGAGCTTCGCGCCGCCGCTCCCGAAGTGCTGCTCTGCATGCCCTGCGGCTACCGCCTGGAGGGCGCCGCCGAGCAGTTGGGCATCCTCCGAGCCCAGCCGTTCTGGAACGAGCTCCCGGCCGTTTCCTCCGGCCAGGTCTATGCCGTGGACGGGTCCTGGTACTTCAACCGCCCCGGGCCGCGGGTGATCGACGGGATCGAGATCCTGGCCAAGATCCTCCATCCGGACGCCTGGCGGGGGCCGGTGCCGCAGGGATTCCAGCGAGTCGCCTGAGACTCAGGCGATGGCCCTCCCGAAGGCTCGGGCCGCCCCCGCCACCGCGAGCACCGCCAGAACGGCGACGATCGCCACCCCCTCGGCCACGTCGGCGGTCCCCACATGGCCCAGGAAGAGGGCCCGGGCGGCGGTCACAGCATGGGAGAGCGGGTTGATGGCGGAGAGGGTCTGCAGCCAGGAGGGGGCCAGGCTCATGGGCAGCAGCACCCCGGAGAGGAGCAGCAGGGGCAGGGCCGCGGTGAAGATCACGGGGGCGAAGGAGTTCTCGTCCCGGAGCACCAGCGCGACCCAGTAGGAGATGGAGGCGAAGAGCAGCCCGATCAGCCCCACCAGTCCCAGGACCACCACCAGCCCCAGCGGCTGGAGCTTGAGCCCGAAGGGGAAGGCGAGGGCGATCAGGATCGCCGACTGGATCAGGATGGTGAGGGTGTCACGCAGCGCCTTGCCCAGCAGCAGGGCCAGACGGCTCACCGGGGTGACCCGCAGCCGCTCCACCACCCCCTCGCGCAGTTCGGCGATCAGGTTGAAGCCCACGCCTGAGGCCCCGAACAGCCCCAGCTGGACTAGGAGGCCGGGGACGAAGACGTTGTAGGCCCCTCCCGGCGGGAAGCCGGAGAGGCTGGCCACCGACTTCAGGAGCGGCGCGAAGAGCAGCAGGTAGAGGGCGGGCTGGACGATCCCCACCACCACCCAGGCGGGGTTGCGGATGAAGATGGAGAAGTAGCGCTGGAAGACCAGCCAGGTGTCAGCGGCAAGCTTCATTTCAACTCCTTTCCTTCGGCAGCTCAGGCCGCCGGGCCGGACTCCCGCAGCGAGCGTCCGGTCTGGCGCAGGAAGACGTCGTCCAGGCTGGGCCGGGAGAGGCTGAGGGTGAGGAGCTCAAGCCCCTGGGAGTCCAGCAGCCGCAGCAGGCTGGGGGCGGCGGTCTCGCCCCGGTCCACGTAGAGCCGCACCGTCTCACCGTCCACCGAGGCCTCCTTCACCCAGGGCTCGGAACGCACCAGCTCAAGGGCTGTCCCCACCTCACCCCGGACGCCGAAGGTGATCACGTCCCCGGCCACCTCCCGCTTGAGCTGGTCCGGGGTCCCGCGGGCCACGATCCGACCGTGGTCGATGATCGCCAGCCGGTCGCAGAGGGCATCCGCCTCCTCCAGGTAGTGGGTGGTCAGGAAGACGGTGGTCCCCGCCTCCCGCAGCCTGGCGACCTCCTCCCACATCCGCGCCCGGCTCTGGGGGTCGAGCCCAGTCGTGGGCTCGTCGAGGAAGAGGAGCTCAGGACGGTGCACCAGGCCGATCCCCATGTCGAGGCGGCGCCGCTGGCCGCCGGAGTAGGACTTCACCTTGCGATCGGCGCAGACCTCGAGGTCCAGGGTTGCGATCAGCTCCTGGGCGCGCCGTCTCGCGGTGGCCGGATCGGCGCCGTACAGCCGGGCCTCGAAGACCAGCTCCGAGCGGCCGGTCACGTCCGGGCTGGCCCCTCCGACTTGCCCCACGTAGCCGATCTTGCGCCGCACCCGGTCGGGGTGGCGGAGAAGGTCCTCCCCGGCGACCTGGGCCTCCCCCGAAGTCGGGGGAAGGAGGGTGGCGAGCATCCGCAGAGTGGTGGTCTTGCCGGCTCCGTTGGGGCCGAGGAAGCCGAAGATCTCGCCGTGGTGAACCTCGAGGTCGATTCCGGCCACCGCCTCCAGCGTCCCCCGCCGCCCCTTGAAGGTCCGGCGCAGCTCCGAGGTGGCGATGGCGGTGGCGGCCCTTTCATTGGGCATGGGACTCCTCCACATGAATTGCCCTGGGGCGCATCACCAGGGGCACCTCGTCCCGGCTCATCCCCGTGAGGTCGGGGAGCTTGGCTCCAACCCGCGCCAGCCAGGTGAGCCACTCCTCCCCCACGTCCAGCTCTCCCGACTCCAGAGCGGACAGCGTGTCGGCGGTGAAGCCCTGCTCAGCCTTGAGCAGGCGCAACCGCCACTCCACCTCCAGCTGGACTATCCGCGGCAGGTGCACCTGCTCCCGGAGCGAGCTCTGGACCGCACCCAACTGGGCCACCAAGCCGTTCAACGCCGCCAACCGCACCCTGAGCGCCGTCGCCGCCTCTCGCTCGCTGAGGTAGCCCATGCGGGCCACCGCGGCCTCGAAGGCGGCCGGCCCCGTTCCCGGGTCGGAGAGGAAGTCGGCCAGCTGATAGCGGAGGTGGCTCCGCCCCTCGTCGGTGCTGCGGTACACGGTGCGCTCGGGACGGTGGCCCTCTCGCTGGGTCTCCTCTACTTCGATCAGCCCCTCCTTCGCCAGCCGTTCGATGGCCCGGTAGATGGACCTCTGGGTGTGGCTCTCGGCCTCGGTGCGATACCGGATCCTGAGCTGCTGGGCCACCCCGTAAGGGTGGTTGGGCGCCTCGGTAAGGATGGCCAGCACGGCCAGCGCTCCGATGTCGGAAGCAGTGATGCGATCAGCCATAATGCGCTGCGCATTATAGCACGGCGCGGCAGAGCTCAGCTGTCAGGTGTTTCCAGCACCGCTCCCCGGGCCGCCGATCCCACCAGCAGCTGGTAGCGGTCGAAGGCCCCTCCGAGCCGCCTCCGCTTGGCCTGCCAGGAGGCTCGCCGCCGTTCCCATTCCTCCTCTGGAACCCCGGCGGAGAGGGAACGTTGGTCCACGTCGATGGTCACCTGGTCGCCGTCCTGGAGCAGGGAGATCGGCCCCCCCACCTCGGCCTCGGGAGCGACGTGACCCACCATGAGGCCGTGGGTGGCGCCGCTGAACCGGCCGTCGGTGATGAGGGCGACAGTGTCCCCCAGCCCCTGGCCGACGATGGCCGCGGTCACCCCGAGCATCTCCCGCATCCCGGGCCCCCCCTTGGGTCCCTCGTAGCGGATCACCACCACGTCCCCCGCGGAGATCTGCCCTACGGCCACCGCCGCCATGCACTCCTCCTCGGAGTCGAAGACCCGGGCCGGTCCCTGGTGACGGCGCCAGAGGTGTCCAGCGACCTTGACCACCGCCCCCTCCGGGGCCAGCGGGCCGTGCAGGATCACAGTCCCCCCGGTCTCCGCCAGGGCGGACTCCACCCCCCGAACCACCTCCTGGTCCGAGGGGCCGGGCTCGGCCATACCCGCGGATTGACCGAGGGTGGCGCCGGTGCAGGTGCCCGCCCCTCCCTCCAGGAGGCCACCATCCAGGAGGCGCCGCACCAGAAGGGCGACTCCCCCCGCCCGGGTGAGGTCGACGGCGTTGAAGCGCCCCCCGGGTTTCAGGTCCGCGATCCAGGGGGTCCGGCGGCTCACCTCGTCGAAGTCGTCGATCCGAAGCTCCGTCCCGGCCTCCCGGGCGATCGCCAGCAGGTGGAGTACGGCGTTGGTCGATCCTCCGCTGGCCATCACCCCGGCGACGGCGTTGAGGAAGGACGAACGGCTGAGGTAGGTGCTCGGGCGGCGGCCGGAGAGAACCATCAGCACCACGGCCTCCCCGACGGCCTCCCCCACCCGGGCCTTGGCGGGATCCGTCGCCGGCACTCCTCCGGACTGCAGCGGCGCCAGCCCCAGCAGCTCCACCGCCATGGCCATGGTGTTGGCGGTGAACTGACCCCCGCAGGCCCCGGCACCGGGACAGGCGACCTGCTCCAGCTCGGCCAGCTCCTCGTCGTCGATGGCCCCGGCCTCGGCCGCCCCCACCGCCTCGAAGACGTCAAGGATGGTGACGTCGCGGCCGCGGAACCGGCCGGGCATGATCGAGCCGCCGTAGAGGAGGCAGCCGGGCAGGTCCAGCCTGGCCAGCGCCATCGCCGCCCCGGGGATGGTCTTGTCGCACCCCACAAGGCACACCACCCCGTCCAGCAGGTGCCCCCGGCAGACCAGCTCGATGGAGTCGGCGATCACCTCCCGGCTGATCAGGGAGGCCTTCATCCCCGCGGTCCCCATCGCCACCCCATCGCTCACCGCGATGGTGTTGAACTCCAGGGGGGTTCCCCCGGCCGCGCGGATCCCCCGCTTCACGTGTCCCGCCAGGGTGCGCAGGCCTAGGTTGCAGGGCATCGTCTCGATCCAGCTGTTGGCCACCCCGATCAAGGGGCGGCTGAGGTCCTCCCGGCTGAATCCCGCCCCGTGCAGCATGGCGCGGGCCGCCGCCCGCTCCCTGCCCTCAACCAGCTTGCGGCTGGGCCAGCCCGGGTCAACCTCAGCCAAGTGCGTCCCTCCAACTCCGAATTCAGGTGAGGAGGCCAAAATACCAAGGCCCGAGGGTCGAGCCGCCTTCCGGGACATCCTTGACGGGCTCCTCCTCGAGCGGGGAGGCGGGCCGGCGGCCGTCCGCTCCGCCCGCCCTCGGCTCCGCCCGACCTATCGGCCCTCAGGAGATCACGGTCACCGGGTCGCTGGTCACATCCTGGTTGTAGTTCTGCATCGCGTTCCAGAGAGTCGCCAGCGAGATCGTCTGCACCTCGGGCCCGTTGTACCCGGCCACCGAGCCGGCGCTCTCGGCGTAGGTGACGGTGTCGGCGCCGGGGGTCCCGGCGGAGAGGTTGTAGCCAATCACCGCGATCATGTGCTGGGCCTGGTAGCCGTCCCAGCCGGGGAGGGTGGCGGTCATGACGTGCACCAGGATCGGGCTGCCATGCCCGGCGCCGACAAGGCGCCCGAGCCCGGAGAGATCGGCCTCCAACTGCTGCTGAAAGACCGCCAGGGAGGTCACGTGGGTACCGCTGTACGCGTAGCGCTGGGTCCCGGTGATCTGCCCCAGATAGGAGTTGATGGCCACCACGGCATTGGCCCCGGTGGTGCCGTACGACTCCACCACCCGGGCGGCCACCCCGATGGCGTCCAGCGAGGGGACGGCGTCCGTCCAGGTGGACAGCAGGACGGCGATCGCTCCCTCGGCGCAGTAGTTGCGATGGGCGTAGTCGTTTGGTTCGAGGTAGATCCGGACTGCCAGCTCCACCTCCTGCCTGGCGGAGGTCGGCGTCGGAGAGGCGGTTGCCGGCGGTGTGGGAGCCTTGGGCGTACCGGTGGGTGTCGCCGCCGCCTGCGCCTGCTGCGTCGCGGCGGGCGCGGGGGAGGAGGGGCTCACCGCCGCCGGGCGGGGGGCCAGGGAGCCACACGACGCCAACAGCACCGCTGCCACGGGCAACCAGAGGAGAAGCGCGGCGGGGCGAGGGCGCGGCGCCCGCCGCCACCACCTTCGAGGGGAGCGCCGCTCCGCCGGCGCCGAACCGGGCGGTCTGGCGATGGTCATCTCCCGACTCTGCCGTGCCGTGGGCCGAGGGGCCCAACCTGCGGCCCGATTCTCCCCGACCAACCTGGGAATCTCATCGGACAAGGCCAGGCCTGCTCCTGGCCGGAGCTCCAGCGGCCGCACCGGATCATGTCCAGGCATGCCACCCGGTGCCTTGGCGAACCGGCCCAGCTTGACGAGGGTGAGACCTCGCCGCCCGCCCTCTCGCTGCGCCGGCTCTCCGCCCCGGGGATCGCGAGGATGGAATCCCTGAGCGCCTGCCCGGCGGGCTCGCGAACCCGGCCGACACCCGATGGACCTGGGGCGCCCACCCCAGCCGGAGCCCGGATCACTCGTAGCGGCCGCGCAGCCATTCGCCGAGAAGCCCGTTGGCGATGGTCCAGGTGTTGGCGCTGCGCTCGGCGAGCTGGAGCCGCTCCAGCGCCAGGGCAGCGTCCAGGGTACCGCGGTGGCTGACCCCCACGACCCCCTGCACCGCCCTGCCGGTCACCGCCCGCACCGGGCCCTGCGCCAGGAGCTTGAGGAGCCGCTGCTGGACCAGGCTGAGGCGGTCGAAAACGAGGGTGAACTCCTCGCGCTGGTCGTCGATGGCATAGGCCACCGCGGCGTCGACCAGCTCTTCGGTGATCTCACCCTCGCTGAGAGCGAACGCCCAGAAGGCGAGGAGCTGGACATCGTTGGGAATCCCCGCCGCGGCCTGATAGATGCGGCTGGCGGCCGTCGCCGAGAGGCGCTTTCCGGCCGAGGCCGCCCGCCCGGTGAGGTAGGGGATGAAATCGGCCTCGGAGATCTTGCCAAGGTAGAGCTTGGCCCCAACGTTGTAGAGAGCGCCGTGCTCCGGCGAGCTCACCATCGCCTCCATGATGTGGCGCTTGCTGCCGGCGAAGACCAGGCTCACCCCCGGGAGGTCGTCCACCAGATCCTTGAAGATGTCCGCGATCAGGGGGTCGATCTCGTAGGCCTTCTGGAACTCGTCGATCACGAGGGAGACCGGGTGATCCGGGTCCTCGGCCGCCAGGTCAGCCAGGATCCGCACCACCTCCGGAAGGACGGCCCGCCAGTCCGACGCCGCCAGGCTGGGCCCAAGGGAGACCCCCTCCACCAGTCCCGAGGCCGGGTCGATCCGGATCTCCGGAGCCACCCGGATACGCCGCAGCCAGCGACTGAACTCGGTGGCCCGACCTCGCACCCATCCCAAGGGTCCCGAGACCACCCCGTGCATCAGGGTCTGGACCACGTCGTCGGCGCTGCTGCACTTGATGAGGCTCACCCTGCCGGTCCGCCCCCCGCTGGCCTCCACCAGGTCGACGCCTCGTCGAAGTAGCGAAGTCTTGCCATAACGCCGGGGCGCGATGAGGATGAGATTCTGGCCGTTGAGCATGACCGCGGCCAGTCTCTCCAGTTGCTCGGTCCGGTCGGTGAAATGGAGCTCGTCGACGGGGGAGCCGAAGTGGTATGGATTGCTCGGGCCCATGGCGTCACCTTAGCACGCTCCAGGTTTACACGCCTTGCCTTTACACACTCCGGCATTCTATTGAGGAGGCCCCGAAATGGGGCCGGATGACGCGACCGCTCTGAGTCGAGGCGCACACTGATCTTGGCCACGCGGTTCCATGAAGTTCCCTGCGCGCGACCTCGAGGAGGCCCCTCTGCATCTGACCGACGGTCGGATGTGATCCCCGCCCCGCCACCCTCGCCGGACACGGCGCCGGCCCGAGCTGGCCGGCGGCCGGCCGATCTTGCCGACCCTTCCAAACCGCGCCTCCAGCGCCGGCCCTGCATTCTGGCCGGCAATGTGAATCTTCTCCGGGGATCGGTTCTCTTCGCCTTCCCCCCGGACTCCCTGGTGGCTCCGCCGCTGGGGCACCTTACGCGGCAAGGCGCGAAATCCTGCCTGGAGGGGGCTGCGGCGACACGAACCGGCAACGGCGCTTGACGCCGTCGGGCCAGCCTGATATACCTGGGTCACCTTGAACGCGATGCAGCGCACCCTGGCGGCCCTCGAGAGCCCGATGGCTCTAGTACTTCTGATTACCGGAGGGGCCGTCAGCTAGCGTCTGCGCGTAAGGACCGAGCTTGCAGCCCCCCGGAGACCCCGGGGGGCTTTTTTTGTACCCGTGAGGAGGACTGGAAGTGCAGGAACGACAGGACCAGGGACCGAGGACGGAGACCTTCCCCGAAGACATCGCGCTCAGCGAGGCCGGGCGCAACTGGGTGCGCCGGCGTCACG
>JAJZGN010000079.1 GCA_021798435.1 bacterium
CTGGCCTCGGTGGGGCTCACCCTCCAGTTCGGTGTCACCAACTACATCAACTTCGCCTACGGCACCTACCTGGTACTCGCTGCCTACTTCACGATGGCCCTCAGCACCCAGGCGCACCTCCCGTTCCTGCTGGCCGCCGTGCTTGCCTGCCTGGCCATGGGGGTGGTCGCGGTGGGGATCGCCAAGGGGGTGATGCAGCACTTCGTCTCCCGCCAGGCGCCGCTCTTCTACCTCCTGATCGTGACCTTCGGCCTCTCGCTGATCATCGAGAATCTCGTCCAGGCGATCTGGGGGCCGGGGTTCCAGACCTACAACCTTTCGGTTGGGAGTCCGCTCAGCCTGGGTCCCTTCTCGCTCACCCCAACCCAGCTGATCATCATCGGTCTCGCGGTCGTGGCCATGGTGGCCATCCACCTGATGCTCAGCCGGACCAGCCTGGGGAAGGCCATGCGAGCGATGTCGGACAACAAGGACCTGGCCCAGGTGAGCGGGATCGACACCGAGCGCATCACCACCTGGACCTGGTTCATCACCGGCTGCCTCGCCGGTCTGGCCGGGATCGCTCTCACCGTGACCACGGTGAGCTTCAACCCCGCCAGCGCCGACAGCTTCCTGTTCGTGATCTTCGCCGCCGTCATTCTGGGTGGGATCGGTCGCCCCTACGGGGCCATGGCCGCGGCCGCCATCCTGGGCATCGTCACCGAGGTGTCGGCAGTCGTGGTCAGCTCGAATTACAAGGATGACATCGCCTTCGTGGCCCTGGTGGTCGTCCTCCTCCTCCGCCCCCAGGGCCTCATCGCCACTCGAGGAAAGGCCTGAACGTGGATCTAATACTTCCCTACCTCGCCACCCTCGCCATCTTCTTCTTCGTCTACAACATCCTCACCTGGGGGCTAAACATCCAGTTCGGCTATGCCGGGGTGCTGGATTTCACCTTCATCACCTTCGTGGCCTGCGGCGCCTACTTCTCGGGGGTGTTCGCGCTCGGCCCGGGCCAGAAGTCCACCGGGTTCGAATGGATCCTGGGCTTGAGCTGGCCCTTCCCCATCGCCCTGGTCATGGGGGCGCTGGCCGCCGGGCTGCTGGGGATCGTGATCGGTCTCATCGCCATCAACCGGCTGCGCAGCGACTACATGGCGATCGTCACCCTGGCCACGGGGACTGTGATCTACGGGCTGGTGAGCAACTACACCCCCCTCTTCGACGGGTTTGACGGACTGGCCGGCCTGCAGACCCCCTTCAGCCAATGGCTAAACATCAACTACAACCAGTTCACATACCTCTGGGTGGGCTTCTGCGCGGTGGTCATGGTCATCTGCTGGTTCATCGCCCAGCGCATCCTGAACTCCCCCTTGGGCCGAACCATGCGGGCCATTCGTGAGGACCAGGAAGCGGCGGAGGCCTTCGGCAAGGACTCGGTCCGGGTGCGGCTCATCGCCATGTCGATGGGGGCCGTGCTGGCGGGAGTAGGCGGGGCGCTCCTCATGGGCTTCATCGGCGCCTTCAACCCCGCCGGGTGGACGTCGGGTGAGACCTTCGTCGTCTGGGCCGCGCTCATCGTGGGCGGGAGGGGCAACAACTGGGGAGGAGTGGTGGGGTCCTTCGTGGTGGCGGTCTTGGTGAACGAGGCGACGCGATACATCCCTCCAATTCCCGGCAACGCCACTCTCATCCCGACGGTGCGGAACATGCTCATCGGCGCCTCCCTGATCGCCGTCCTCTGGCTGCGGCCAGAGGGGATCATCCCGGAGGCCAGGCGCCGCTTCTACCAGCTCCCGCTGCTGCCCGGGCGGCGGACTCCGGCCGGGGGAGTGGAAAGTGCCGGAAGCTGACGCCCTCCTGAGAGTTGAGCACCTGAGCCACTCCTTTGGAGGGTTCAAGGCGGTGGACGACTGCACCTTCGCGATCAGCAGGGGCTCCATCTCGGCCCTCATCGGGCCCAACGGCGCGGGCAAGAGCACTGCGGTGGGTCTGATCGCCGGAGCCCTCAAGGTGCAGGCGGGCCGGGTGCACTTCGACGGGCACGACGTGACCCGGCTTCCGGCCTACAAGATGGCTCGCCGCGGCCTCCTGCGGACCTATCAGGTCTCGCGCGAGTTCCCACGGCTTACGGTAATGGAGAACCTTCTAGTGCCGCCCCCGGATCAGCGCGGGGAGAGCCTCCTGAACGCCCTCTTGCGGCCGTCGGTGGGGCACCGCCAGGACGCCGCTCTGGCGAGCCGCGCCGTGGATGTTCTGGAGACCTACGGGCTTCTCCCACTTCGCGACGAGTACGCAGGCAATCTCAGCGGCGGGGAGAAGCGGCTGCTGGAGCTGGCCCGGGCTGAGATGGCCAACCCCAATTTCATGCTTCTGGACGAGCCCATGGCCGGGATCAATCCCGCCCTGATCGCGCGGCTGGACGGGCACATACGCCGTCTCCGCGACCAGTCGGGGATCACCTTCCTCCTGGTCGAGCACAACCTCGACGTGGTCGAGAGGATCTGCGACCGGGTGGTGGTGATGGCTTTGGGCCGGACCCTCGCCGAGGGCAGCATGGCGGAGCTCCGACAGAACCCCGAGGTCGTCAGGGCGTACCTCGGAGGAGGGCTGGATGAGCGTGCTGTCGGCTGAGGGAGTCACCGCGGGATACGGCAAGGTCCCCATCGTCCAGGGGGTGTCGGCGCGCGCCTCCGAGGGTCAGGTGGTCAGCATTGTGGGCCCCAACGGAGCCGGGAAGTCCACCTTCCTCAAGTCCGTGTTCGGGCTGCTCCGCAAGCTCGAGGGCACTGTGACCGTGGCGGGGGTCGACGTCAGCAACGTGCCACCCTACCGGATCGCCGCCAGCGGCATGGCCTACGTACCCCAGGTCAACAACGTGTTCCAGTCCATGTCCGTGGTGGAGAACCTGGAGATGGGCGCCTACATCCGCCGGGCGGGGGTGGAGCGGCGGATCGAGGAGGTCCTGGCGATCTTCCCCGACCTGCAGCGGGCGCGCCGCGGCAAGGCCGGGGTCCTGAGCGGGGGCCAGCGCAACATGTTGGGGATGGCGCGGGCCCTGATGCTGGAGCCCAAGGTGGTCCTGCTGGACGAGCCCACCGCCGGCCTCTCGCCCCAGTACACCACCGTGGTCTGGGAGCAGGTGAGGCGCATCGCTGAGCAGGGAACCGCGGTGGTGGTGGTCGAACAGAACGTGGACATGGCTGTGCGCCACTCCGACTGGACCTACGTGTTGGTGGCCGGGCGCAACCGCCTCGACGGGCCGGCTGCCGAGGTGGGGAAGCAGGACCTGAGCGCCATCTTCCTGGGGGGCGGCGGCGGGGCCGACTCCGAGGTGGGGCAGACGGCGGGCGGTGGGTCGAGGAGGTGAGGCACTGGATCTGACCAGCACGGGACCGGTTTGATGGTTGCGATTGGGAAATGGAGGGTAGGAACTTGAGATTGGGTTTTCGAAAGGCGGGATGGGCGGGAATGGGGCTTTTCGCCATCCTTCTCGCCGCCTGTGGCAGCACCGCGACGACCGCGACCCATTCGATTCCGAGTGGGCCAATCAGCGTGGGAGAGCTCTTGCCCATGACCGGGGCGGAGTCCTTCGTAGGGCAGTGGTTCCTGCATGGGATCAAGGCTGGGATCTACGCCGTCAACTCCAACGGTGGGGTGGAGGGCCATAAGTTCAGCGCCACCTTGGAGGACACCGCGGGAGACCCGGTGGACGCGGTGACGGCGCTCCAGACGCTCCTCACCCACTCGCCGGTGGTGGTGTTCGGCCCCAGCTCCCTTGAGATCGAGGGCGTGGACAAGAGCTTCAACACCGACCACGTGGTGGACCTCATGGAGGGGGGTGCCACCTTCCTCGATCACATGAACTTCCCCTACGTCTACCGGGTCTTCCCGTCGGACTCAGTGCTGCTCACGGGCGAGGCCTACTACGCCCTGCACACCGGGTGCTCCACGGCCAGCCTGATGTACACCAACGACGCCAACGCCCAGGCTGAGGTTCCGCCCCTGGTCAAGGCGTTCACCGGGCACGGGGGCCACATTCTCAGCAACCAGCAGATAGTTCCCGATCAGACGTCCTACCTCAGCGAGGTCCAGGTGGCGTTCCAGGGCAACCCGCAGTGCGTGTTCTTCCACGCCGACCCCCAGACCGCCAGCACCCTGTTCGCCAACGTAAAGCAGCTGGGACACATGAACGTCCGCTTCATCACCGGGGACACCGGGGCCAGCATCCAGCTGGCGAACGCCATGGGGCTCAGCACCGCCAGCCACTGGCTCACCGGGATGGCGGGGACCACCCCGTACGGCACCGCCAACAGCGCCTTCCTGAGCGCCTACCAGGCCGTGTGGAACACCAACAAGCCGCTCCCCGCCTCACCGGCGATGTACGACGCGGTGGTGATCGCGGCCCTGGCCATGACCGCCGCCCACTCCACCAACCCGGTGGTGTGGCGTCCCTACATCATCAAGATCTCCAACCCGCCGGGCACTGCGTGCTACACCTACCCGAGTTGCGTCAAGCTGCTCAAGGCCGGCAAGAAGATCAACTACCAGGGCGCCAGCGGGAACGAGGACTTCAACCAGTACCACAATGTCTTCACTCCGCTCCAGGTGGTCCAGTTCGACTCCAGCGGGAAGCTGCACACCATCTACTCGGTTTCGACCCCCGACCTGAACTCCTACTACTGAGCACGGTGACCGAGCGAGGGGGCCGGCAGGGGCCGGCCCCCGACCTCGGGCTTGCTCAAGCCTCGCCTGGAGCCGGTGGATGCCCCGATACCGCACCCGCCGATCCCCCGGTCCGCCTGAGGGTAGAGCAGCACCGCTCGTGGATGGGCGAGCCCGGCGGCGGGTCAGCGCGCCAGGGTGGCCAGCCGTGCCCGGCACCGCCTCGTAGGGGGCCAGGGCGCCCAGGGCGATTCCTCCCGTTCGCTGCTCCTCGGGCGAAGTAGACTGAGCCCACCGCGACAACGCCACAGGCGCCGGCCGAGCCAACGGCCGGCGGCCCCGGAGAGGATCACATGCACCAGGCGGGCCTTCGGATTCTGGTCGTGAACGGCCCCAACCTCAATCTCCTGGGAAGCCGCGAACCTGAGGTGTACGGACCGGAGACCCTGGAGATGATCGCGAGTCGGCTGAGGGCGATCGGGCCGGAGCTCGGGTTCGAGGTGACGTTCTTCCAGGCCAACGGAGAGGGCCAGCTCATCGACGCTCTCCAGGGTGCGAGGGGCACGGCCGACGGGGTGGTGCTCAACCCCGGGGCCCTCGGCCACTACAGCTTCGCCCTGCGGGACGCGGTGAGCGCGATTGGGGTTCCGGTCTTCGAGGTTCACCTCAGCAATGTCTTCGCGCGGGAGCCGTTCCGGCGGCGGCTGGTGGTCGCCGCAGTGGCCGCCGGGGTCGTTGTGGGAGCGGGCCCCCTTGGCTACGAGCTGGCGATCAGAGGGCTTCTAGCCAAGCTCCACCAGGAACGGTGAGCCGGGCCGGACTGGTCAGCAACCTGGTGGTGCGTTCTGTTGGGAGGTACGAGATTGGATGAGGCCATCCGGGCCGGGACGGTCGAGGTCGTGGGACATGGCGGGGATCGGATCCAGGCGTACTTCGCCGCGCCGCTGGAATCGGAGAGCCGGCCAGGCATGGTCGTGATCCACCACATGCCGGGGCTGGACCGCCAGACCAAGGAGACCGTTCGGCGCCTCGCCGCGCAGGGCTATTTCGCCGTCAGCCCGAATCTGTACTGGCGCGAGGCCCCGGGAGCCGAGCCCGATGACGCGGCAGCGGCCGTCCGGGCGAGGGGTGGAGTGCCGGACGAGCGGCTGGTGGGAGATGTGGGGGGAGCGGCGGACTTCCTCCGGGCCCAGCCGTTGGCCTCGGGGAAGGTGGGTGTGATCGGCTACTGCTCCGGTGGACGCCAGGCGGTGCTGGCAGCCTGTCACCTCCCTCTGCAGGCCGCTGTGGACTGCTACGGTGCCTTCGTGGTGGGGCACCCTCCAGAGGGATTCCCCATGGCCATCAGCAACCTGGTAGGCCTGCTCCCCCGGTTGCGCTGCCCTCTGCTGGGGCTTTTCGGAGAGGAGGACCAGCACCCCTCCCCGGCCGAGACCTCGGAGCTGGACTCCCTGCTTACGAGCCACGCCAAGGAACATGATTTCAGGACCTACCCTGGGGCCGGTCACGCCTTCTTCGCCGTCGATCGGCCCAGCTACCGCCCCGAGGCGGCGGTGGACGGCTGGGGGCGGATCTTCGCCTTCCTGGGCAGGACGCTGGAGGGCTGACCGTGTGCACCTACCTCACCATGCGCCTGGAGGTGGCGGGAAGTGGCAAGGGTGCGGCGGGGTGGATGCGGGTGACCACCGCCAGCGTCTACCTCGACCATCCGGCGCATGCGCCGGATGACCACACCCTCAACGTCGACCTGCTCAATCCGGACCTCGGACCCGCGGCGCGGGTGGCTCTGGAGCTGGAGCCCCGGTCGGCACGCCAGCTGGCCGAGGCCATCCTCGCGCTCCTTCCGGACGAGCCAGAGGCCGCGACCGGCTAGGCGCTGGCCGGCGCTTGCAGCACCATGGGAAGGGGCTGGGGCGGCGAGTCTTCGACGCCGACGGCGTGTTGGAGGGCGAGCAGAGCTGACCGGGGATCCTGGCCGGGTCGCCCCCAGAGCTCCAGCAGCGGCTCTCCACGGTCCACGGCCTCGCCCTCCTTCGAGAGGCACATGATCCCGGCGACCGGGTCGACGGGGTCGGAGGGGGCCCGGCGGCCACCCCCGAGCCGCCAGGCCGCCAGCCCGATCGCACCGGCGTCGAGGCGGGCCAGGAATCCCGTCCTCGGCGCTTTCAGGGTGGCCAGCCGCACCCCCAGGGGAAGTGGCAGCTCAGGGTCCCCGCCCTGCGCTCGCACCATGGCGGCGAACCGCTCCCTGGCGGCTCCGCCATCCAAAGCTGCGGATGGGTCGGCGGACTGGCCGCATAGGCGCAGCAGCTCCCTCGCCTCGGCCAGCACCAGCTCGCGCAGGTCGTGTGGGCCGCTCCCGGACAGCGTATCGAGCGCCTCCTGCACCTCGAGGGCGTTGCCCACGGCCCGTCCCAAGGGCTGGTCCATCGCCGTGACCATCGCGGAGGACCGGATTTGGAACCCCGAAGCCAGTTCGGTGAGGGTGGCCGCGAGCCGGCGGGCCGAGTGGAGATCAGGCATCAGGGCCCCGCTACCCGCCTTGACGTCGAACAGCAGGCATTGGACTCCTTCGGCCACCTTTTTGGAGACGATCGAGCTGGCGATGAGGGGGAGGGAGTGAACCGTCGCGGTCGAGTCCCTCAGGGCGTACAGACGGCGGTCCGCGGGCGCCAGCTCCGGGGATGCGGCGGCGATCACGCAACCCGCCTCGCGCACCACCCTCACGATCTCGCTCGATGAGAGATCGCAGCGGACCCCGGGGATCGACTCCAACTTGTCCAGCGTGCCTCCGGTCGGGCCCAGCGCCCTCCCTGAGAGCTGGGGAACGTAGCAGCCGAGGGCGGCCATGAGCGGGACCAGGACCAGGGAAACCTTATCGCCGACCCCGCCAGTCGAGTGCTTGTCCACGGTAGGGCCGGGCAGGCGAGAGAGCTGCAGCCGGCTGCCGCTCTCCGCCATGGACAAGGTCAGCGCTTGGAGCTCTGGCTTGGAGAGACCCCGCCAACAAACCGCCATCAGCCAGGCGGCCATCTGGGCCTCGGATACCTGGTCGCGGAGGTAGCCGTCCACCAGCTGGCGGATTTCCTCCGGGGGCAGGCGTAGCCCCTGGCGCTTGTCGGCGATCAGCTCCACGGCCGCTCGCGGCGCCGCCATCACCGCTCCCGGCGGGTGAGATCCCCCGATCCGAAGGCCCCGGGAAGGAGGTCTGCCACGGTCAGTGGTGGGCGGTCGGGTCCGTCGTCGATCATCAGCCCCGGCCCGCCCAGCTCATGCAGGAGCTGGCGGCAGCGTCCACAGGGGGTCAGCGGAGCTCCGTCTCCGGCGCACACCGAGACCGCCACGAGGCGCGTCCCGCCACCGGAGCAAAGGGCGGAGACCAGCCCGCACTCGGCACACAGGGTGAGGCCGTAGGAGGCGTTTTCGACATTGCAGCCGGTAAAGACCCGTCCCTGGTCGTCGATGCCGGCGGCGCCCACCCGCAGCCCCGAGTAGGGGGAGTAGGCGCCCGCCGCCGCCTGGAGCGCGTCGCGCCTCAGGGCACTCCAATCGACCGCCGTACGACTCTTGGCCATCAGCGCATCTTAGGGGCCGGCCAGTCGGACCGCGAGGTGCGCTGGCGCCTCCACCGGTCCGCCCCGGTAAAGTCGGGGTCAGGTCCTCCGGGGGAGAGGGGTGGGGCGTCTCCGGCAGGGTGGAGCGAGAGCGGTCTGCCGCTTCAACGGGAAAGAGGGATGGACATGGCCAAGATCAAAGTCGCGGGCCCAGTGGTGGAGCTGGACGGGGACGAGATGACCAGGGTGATCTGGCAGCTGATCAAAGACCAGCTGATCCTTCCCCATCTGGAGCTGGA
>JAJZGN010000080.1 GCA_021798435.1 bacterium
GCGACCTGGAGATTAGCCGGATGAAGACCAAGATCGGCGAGATCACGATGGAGAACGAGCTGCTGCGGGAGCGGGCCCGCAGGGCGGAGGCCAATCACCCTTTCGTCGTGGCGGAGGCTGAGGCGGTGGCCCAGACCGTCTCCCCCTCCGCAGGACGGAGGTATGGGCTGGCCCGGACCTGCCGGGTGCTGGAGTTGCCACGCTCCACGGTGTACGCGGCCAAGCAGAGGTCGTCGAGCCAGCGCAGCGCCTTGAGAATGGCTGCCCGGTCCTTGGCCGTGACGTCCCTGCCGGCGAGGGTCTTCCAGAACTAGGCCGAGAAGTCGGACGAGCGGCCACCGTCCGCCACCGGGTGTCACGACCCGCGGGTCTGCAGCTCTCCCGCGGTCAGCTGCAGAACTCGTCCCGCCCTGGAGTCCATGTGGGCTCGGGAGAGGAACGCACGGGGCTCCGGCGTGTAGGCCCACGCATCCTCGCGGCCCACCCGGCTGTCGGGCGCAGGATGATCGAAACGCCCTCCACTTCGACCTCGACCTCTGTCTCACCCTCGAGGCCGAGCCCCCGACCCACTTCGACCGGCATGGGCACCCGGCCCGACGCACAGACAGCGCGCACTCTCGTGGTGGCAGTCGGCCGGGGCGGCGAAGCGGCGAAGGGATCGGCAGCCGACGAGGACGCCTGCCCCAGTGGATGATCCGAGGCGTCGCGACTCCCCTGCATCTGCGCACAACGGTGCTAAGATGCCAATATGTCAAAGACTCGCACCACTCTCACGATCGATGAAGACGTTCTCCGGGCGGTGAGGGTTCGCGCCGCTCGCACGGGACAGGGCGATAGCGCGGTGATCGAGGCCGCCCTCCGGCGAGACCTGGGCCTGGATCTCCTGGACCGGCTTTGGGCGCGCAACAACCTCCCGGAGGGAGAGGCGATGGAACTGGCCGTCGAGGCACAACACCAAACTCGGCGCGCCAAGCGCTGAACCGTGCGGGCGGTCCTCGACCCCAACGTCATCATCTCGGCCCTGCCGGCACCGACCGGATCGCCGGCGAAGGTATTGCGGGCTGGGTTGGACGGTGTCTATGAGATGGTTGCCTCTTCTCTTCTCCTGGCCGAGCTGGAGCGGGCTCTGGCCTCCCCCAAGATTCGTCGCCGAATCCCCGCCAGCGATGCAGCAGCGGCGGTCGGGTTGATTGAGCGTCAAGCTCGGGTGGTTGATGACCCGGACGAGCCGCCGCTCGTTCGATCGCCAGACCCGGGCGACGACTACCTCATCGCCCTGGCGGCCGCGGCCCGCGCCGTCCTGGTTTCGGGAGACCGCCATCTTCTCGGGCTTGACTCGACCTTGCCGATCCACTCGCCCGCGGCCTTCCTCGCGCGGCTCGGAGAAGGGGCTTGAGCCGGCTCGCATTGCTGACGCTGGACACGTCGCTCCACCTCGGGTCGTCGACTGAAGAGGACCCGGCGGGCATCCATTTGGCAGAACGTTTGCTCGGTTTCGGGCCGCATAGGCAGATGCTGTGGAGGAGGGGCAGTCGTGTCTGAGTCGCTGTTATGGAGATCGCACCGGCGCGATGTCGGCCGCATGGGGAGAGCGTCGGCTACCTGAGCAGAAGGTCGCGGGTTCGAGACCCGTCTCCCGCTCCACGCGATCAGATAGGGGCGATATCGGGACCTTCGCGGCCTGGGACCGCCGGCCGGGAGTGCCGGTAGCGGGTGGCCCGGGCCCGGCCCACCGCCTGGCAGGCACGCCTGGTGCCCACCAGCGGCGCCAGCTCGGCGGCGGCGCTGTCCACCGCCAGGGCCGCTCGCTCTCCGCGCTCTCGGCTGCGAGCCCCTCCAAGAGCGGGGAGAGCTTTGACGGGATCTCGATCTCGCTGCTGGCCGTGTCCAGCCCCAACTCCCGCCCACCCACGCTCCGAGCTTGGCTGTGGTCATCACTGTCATCGTGGGTGTCCTCCGGCTCCGCCCCGCAGTGGGTGATCACCGGGACATCATTCGCTCACCCAAGGTTGACTTGTATTGGCCCGGCCGGCCAGTCCATTTCCGCCGCGGCCTCGGCGGCCCTCCCCCTCACCCCCCTCAACACCTGGTCGGTGGATTGAGGCTTGGCGTGACCCGCCGCTCCATTGTTCCCGGGGGGCCATAACCCCCTTTTAACCGCCCGCCCAAGATGCTGGTGTCCCCCGCCCCGTGGCAGGAGACATTCGCAAGTTTTGCAGGGAGAGCAGCATGAGCAGGGCGCTTCGTCGGGCGACAAAGCGGAGATCGGCGCTGATGGGCGCTGCGCTGATGGCGATCGCGATCGCAGGCTGCGGGACAACCTCCAAACCCGTTTCCAGCAAGAAGGTCCCGCTCATCGTGTATGCGGCCGAGGGGTACGACGCCAACACAGTGGCCGCCTTCCAGAAGAAGACGGGAATCCCCACCCGCCTTCTGGACGACTCCACCGGGCCCTTGCTGGCCAGGATCCAGGCTGAGATCAACAACCCGCAGTGGGGACTCCTCTGGGTCGACGGCGACGAGGCGTTCGCCGCGCTCGATAGGCAGGGCTACCTGGTGCGCGGGTTCGAGCCGAACGTCAACTGGACCGCGGCCGCCCTCAAGGTGCTGCCATCCGACCACAGCTACATCCCGACCGGGTTCACCGCGATGCCCGCCGTCGTCTACAACTCCCAGGTGGTGACCCAGCCACCCACCTCCTGGTCGGACCTGCTCCAGCCCCAGTGGAACGGCGCCGTGGGGATGAACAACCCGGCCGTCTCCGGCCCCACCTATCCCTTCGTGGCCGGGATGATGCAGCATCTGGGCGGGGTCAGCAAGGGGGAGACCTACTTCCAGCAGCTGAAGGCCAACGGCCTCAAGATCTTCGACACCAACGGGGTGACCCTCACCGCCCTGACCCAGGGGCAGATCAAACTGGCCCTGGTCCAGAACTCGGCCGGGATCGGGGCGGCCTACCAGGATCCCAACCTCAAGGTGGCGTACCTCAGCCCCGTGACCCTGCTCCCGTCGGTGATCGGGATCGACCGGAAGGTCTCCCACCAGGAGCAGCTCGAAGCGGAGGAGTTCGTCAACTACGTCTTCTCGTCGGCCGGCCAGCACCAGCGCCTGATCGGCGACCCCCACGGTGACTCGCTCTTCTGGCCGGTGGTGAAGGGATACCCGCAGTCCCCGCTGGTGCCCTCGTTCTCGTCGGTCCCGTACCAGATCCTCAACGCCTACACCTGGGGCCCGCGGGAGTCCTCCATCGACCAGTGGTTCACCGCCAACATCGTCTCCTGAGAGCTGGTGACCGCGACCGCCAGGTGGCGTCGACTCACCCGCATAAGCTGGGGGCTGCCGACCGCAGCCCCCAGCCTTGTGGTCGGGGTGTTACTCCTCGTGACCCTCGTGCTCCCGATCGGGATGTTCCTGTTGATGGCGTTCTCGCCCCGCCTGTTCTCCCAGGGGCCGGCCTGGTTGACCATCTCCAGCTTCGCCGCCGCGGTGCACGGCGGCGTGCTCCTGGGGTTGGTCAACTCCATCGTGGTGAGCTCGATCGCAGCGCTCGGCGCGCTGTTGATTGGCCTGCTCCTAGCCTGGTTCACCCATCGATCCAATCTCTTCGGCCGGCGGCTCTGGCCGTTCCTAATGTGGGCCGTACTGATGGCTCCCTCCTACCTCGTCTCCCTGGGCTGGGAGCAACTCCTCATCAGCCACGGTGCCTTTTGGGACCTGGGATTCAGGGTCCCCTGGCTGACCTCGCTCTTCTTTGGTCCCGTGGGGGTGGTGTTCGTCTACATCCTGAAGGGGGTTCCGTTCGCCTACCTCACCACCTCCCTGGCGATGGCCGCCCTGGGCGGAGAGTTCGACGATGCCGCCCGGATCCACGGCGCCGGCCGGTGGGGGGTCTGGCGGGTTTTGCTGCCAATGATTGCTCCGGCCGTCTGGTCGGCCCTGGCCCTAGTGTTCGCAGAGACGATCAGCGACTTCGGGGTCGCATACACCCTTGCCGCCAGCAGCAAGTTCCAGCTCGCCACCTACACTCTCTTCGGTGCTGTCGACAACTTCCCCAGCCAGTTCCCGATCGCGGCCGCGGTGGGCTGGATGCTGATCGCCGCGGTGGGCGGGGCACTCTTTCTTCAGGCCCGGGCGCTGAGGGGCCGCGTCTACGGTGCCCTCAGCGGGCGCACCCGCCAGCCGGTGCGGGTCGCGCTGGGCAAGCGGGGTCAGCTCGCCGGTCTGGCCGTGGTCGGGACGTACTTCGGCCTGGCCCTCGGGGTGCCGACCATCGGGGCGGTGGTGGCATCGCTGCTCAAGCCCTCCAGCAGCGGGTTTGGAGTGGGCGGGCTCACGCTCCGGTACTACCAGGGTCTCGGCCAGCTGGGACAGTACCAAGGGCTCGGCGAGTCCGGGACGCTCTCGTCGTCCATGGCGTACTCCGCTGAGCTGGCCGTGGCGGTGGCGACCCTGGTGGCGCTCACGGCGGTCCCCCTGGCGATCTACCTCACCCGCAGCCGTGGTGGCATGACCGCCAGGCTTGTCGACCTGCTGCTCCTGGCGACAGTCGCTCTCCCCGGCATCGTTCTGGGGGCGGGGTACATCTTCGCCTACAACCTGCCCCTCGTCAATCAGATCGGGATCCGCCTCTACGGCACCTCCCCACTCCTCGCGATGGCCTACTTCGCGGGTGCGCTGCCGACCGCCACCAGGGTTCTGGTGGGCCCCGTGGCTCAGGTGGACCGCTCGCCGGTCCAGGCGGCTCGGGTCCACGGGTCCTCGCAGATCGGCGCCGTCCGGGACGCCCTGGTCCCGGTGGTGAGCCGCAGCCTGCTTTGGGCGTGGATCCTCACCTTCACCGGGGTCTTGTTTGAGCTGCCGGTCTCCCAACTTCTCTACCCACCGGGCTCGCCCACGCTGTCGGTGTCCCTGACCCATGCACTGGCCGCAAACTCCTACGGGCCCGGGACCGCGATGACTGTGGCGTCGGTGGTCTTCGCCCTGGTCGTGGTGGGGGTGGTCCTCGGAGCCTACCGCCTGCTCACGCCGCGCGGGTGGCGCCAGGTGGGGGCGCAGTGATGACAGTCCCCGAGGCGGGGGGCGGGCACGCCCATGAGCTGGCCCTGGCCGCGACCGGCCTGACCAAGTCCTACCAGGAGACGCGCGTCCTGGACGGGATCGACTTGCTGGTGTCGCCCGGCACCTTCCTCGTCCTCTTGGGCCCATCGGGGTCCGGCAAGACGACGCTTCTGCGCTGCATCGCCGGCACGGAGCGGCTGAACACGGGGACCTTGTACATCGCGGGCCAGGAGGTCGCCGGTCCGCGTACCCACCTGCCTCCGGAGCGACGCCACCTCTCCATGGTCTTCCAGGACTACGCCCTCTGGCCACACATGACTGCGGCGGAGAACGTGGCCTTCGCCCTTCGTCGACTCGCCGTCAGGGGGGCGGAGCGCCGCAGCCGTTCGGTGCAAATGCTGGAGCGGGTGGGCATCTCCTCCTTGGCCGACCAGTACCCGGGCAGGCTCTCCGGCGGGCAGCAGCAGCGGGTGGCTCTGGCGCGGGCGCTAGTGGCCGAGTCGCCGATGCTCCTCTGCGACGAGCCGCTCTCTAATCTGGACGCCCACCTCCGGGAGCAGTTGCGAGTCGAGATCGCCACCCTGACCCGGGACAGCGGGACCACCGTCGTCTACATAACCCACGATCAGCAGGAGGCCTTCTCGCTCGCCGACCAGCTGGCGGTCATCCACCAGGGCCGGATCCTGCAGATCGGGCCGCCGGAGCAGGTCTATCGCCGGCCAGCCAATCCGTTCGTGGCCCAGTTCACCGGTCTGGCCGGTGCCCTGACGGCGAAGGTGGTTGGTCGCAGCGGGCCAGAGCGGGTGAGGGTCCGTTGCGGAGACGTGGAGATGGAGGCCACCGCCATGGGCGAGCCCTGGCCCGGGGAAGGAGCACAGCTGCTACTGCGGGCCGACGCCCTCTCACTCGGACCAAGCCAGTCGGGGGCGCTCCGCGGAGTGGTGCGGGACGCCTCGTTCCGCTCAGGTGCGTACGATCATGTGGTGGATCTGGCCCAGGGTTCGCGGCTGACCGGGGTCCGGTCGATCTCCCGGGCGCCGCGGGGCTCGAACGTGGCGGTGGTGATCGATCCGGTTGGATGCCTTGCCTTCCCCGACCTGGGTGCCGTGGAGTTAGCGGATCCAGCCAGCCCCGACCTCCGCGGCGCGAGCCAGGGCGTGGCGGCCTGGCCCACCGACGGGGCCGAGCCGGTGGGTTCGCCAGCTTGACCGCCACCGTCCTCGTCGGGTTGGCGGTCTTCGGCGCCTGCGCCGTGGAGATGGTCGAGGCTCTCACCATCGTCCTCGCCGCCGGACTCACCCGGGGCTGGCGCTCTGCCCTAGAGGGGTCAGCCGTGGCGGTCCTGGTTCTGGCCGCGGTGGTGGCAGCGGCGGGACCGGCTCTGATCCACCTGGTTCCGATATCGGTCCTCCGGGTGGTCGTGGGCAGCCTCCTGCTGGTCCTGGGTCTGCAGTGGCTACGCAAGGCGATCCTGCGGGCCAGCGGCCACAAGGCGCTCCACGATGAGGACGCCATCTACCAGCGCGAGGTGGCGCGGCTGTCGGCGATCCCCCGGCAGGGGTCCGGTCGCGACGCCACCGGCTTCGTGATCAGCTTCAAGGGCGTCTTCCTGGAGGGACTCGAGGTGGTGATGATCGTGCTCACCTTGGGCCTGAGTTCGGGAAAGCTCGGCGTCGCGGTTATCGGTGCGGGGTCCGCGATTGTCTTGGTGGGCGTCGTCGGCGCCGTGCTGGCGCATCAGCTGAGCGAGGTGCCGGAGAACGCCATGAAGATGGGGGTGGGGATGATGCTGGTCACCTTCGGCACCTTCTGGGCGGGCGAGGGGGTGGGGGTGGGATGGCCCGGCTCCGACCTCGCCCTGCTGGGCCTCCTCGCCTTCTACGGAGCGGCCACCTGGGCCTTGGTCGTGTTGATGGAACGAGGTCGGGCACAGGGAGCGGTGGCCGCTTGAACGCGGGAGTGGCCCTGCGCGCCTTCGGCCGCTTCTGGTGGGAGTTCATAGTCGGCGACACCCCGGAGCTCGCCCTCGGGGTCGCCGCGGTGCTGCTGGCAGGGTGGGGCCTGGTGGCGATGAAGTTCCCGATCACGGTGGCGCTGATCCCCGCGGCCCTCCTGGCCCTCCTCGCGGCCAGCGTCTGGAGGGGCAAGGCCTCCGACTGATCTCGGGCGGACGCCGTGTGGCCCTCTGGGGGCACAGTCAAGGTGGGCCCGAAACCCGCCGGTAGCCAGGCCGGTGCGTGCCTGGTGGTTGCAGGCAGGAGGCCGACGCCGCTGGTACCGTCCTCCTGGGGTGGGACGTGACCTGGGCCAGGGGCGACGATGTCGGTCGAGCGGACGGCGTACCCGCGCCTCGGCCGGTTGGTAACGGCCCGAGAGCTGGTGGATCGGAGCCCCACATCCGATGAGGTGTCCTGGCGAGGGACCGGGCCCTTTGGATCCCCCGCCGGAGCGGGTGGTTTCGCTCAAGCGCGTTCCTTGACTCGGGTCCTTCCTGAACTTGGGACGAGGTCCCAGGGGGGGCCGCCTCCTATCTGGGACCGGGCTGGCAATCCGCCCGCTCAGCCCGAACTCCGCTCCAGCTCTTCCTGCCGACCGTGCGGATCGAGCAGAACCGCCGCGTCGTGGGGCCGAGGCTCGCAGGTGGGCCGCACGCCGCCCTCGAGGATCTCGCCGCGGCTGGGGCACACGTGGATGCACCGATGGCCAATGTGGCCTCATTGACCGCCGCCGAGAGCGCGCCTACGGAGACGCAGGTCGGCTACTTCAAGATGGACGCGGGCTCGACCGAGCTGACGCCGATCTCGGATGGCACCTTGCCCGTATCGGGGGGGGAGCTGTCGGCTCACAAGTTCCGCGCCTTCGGAACCGACTACCAGCCTGACCCTGGTGAGACCGCACGGTGGCACGTTACCGACGCCATGCCCTGGTCGACGCCCGTGGCCACCGCGTCCAAACCCTCGAGCCTGAGCTCACCCCCATGCCGCGCCGATTCCTCCGGATCCTCGCCATGTCGCCCGCTCCGTATCGCTGGGCCTGGCCTTGATGGGTCACGGTTTCGACTGTCCCATCCGGGGAAGGCCGGTTCTGAGCGCGCTGGCTCAGCCGATCATGGGTCCCGCACCTTGGTCACGCTGGTCCTCCAGCCGGTGGACTTCACCTCCTTCGCTGGCCTGGGGCACCAGCTGCACATCTCCATCGCCACGGAAAACCGGCTCCGCGCCCATCCCTGGACCTGCCCCCTCTTCCCCCTTGGCCGCCTGAGGGGTTGGGAACTGCTGAGCCGGATAAGACACTAGGCGTCGTACAGGTGTATTATGTGGCAGGATGAAGCTGAGCGAATGGGCTCGAACCCAGGGTGTTCACCCCCGGACCGCCCTGCGCTGGTTCCAGGAGGGGCGGATGCCGGTGCCGGCGCGTCGGGTCAGCCCGCG
>JAJZGN010000081.1 GCA_021798435.1 bacterium
CCCCAGGGTGGCTCCGGCACCGCATTCCAGGTAGCGCTCCGCGCCTGCGGCATTCAGGGCCCGGACGGTGGCCGTCCAGAGGACCGGGCTCTGCAGCTGGACCTCGAGTCCGCGGCGGATCTCGGCGGCGCTGCCCACCACCCGACCCAAGGCCCCCGCGCCGACCGGGAAGGAGGGATCTCTTATCTCGGTCGCGGCGATGGCCGGCGCGAACTCGGCGGCCGGTCCGGCCATCAAAGGAGAGTGAAAGGCGCCGCCTACCTGGAGCGCCACCACCCGGCGGGCACCGGCCTCCCGGGCCCTCCGGGACACCTCCTCCACCCCCGCAGCCGACCCCGAGACCACCTGCTGCTGGGGGCTGTTGTCGTTGGCCAGGACGCAAATGGCTCCAGACGCCGTGACCTCGGCGCAGATAGTCTCCAGGAGCTGGGGCGCCAGCCCCAGGACGGCGGCCATGGTTCCCGGAGGCGCCCCCATCATGGCTCGCGCCCGGCGGATCACCAGCCGCATGCCAGCCTCCGGGGCGATGGCTCCCGAGGCCACCAGGGCACAGTACTCCCCGAGGCTGTGGCCCGCGGCGAAGCCCGGCGCCAGCCCCCCCTCCGAGAGCAGCCGGAAGAGGGCCACCCCGGTGTAGAAGAGCGCGGGCTGGGCCGCGTCCGTCCGACGGAGGTCCTCAGCTCCCGCCTCCAGCAGGAGCCAGCGAAGTGGCACCCCCTCGGCTTCTGCGACCTCGATCAGGTCGAGGGAGCAGCCGCTTCCGACGAGCTCCCTCCCCATCCCGGGCGCCTGTGCCCCTTGGCCGGGAAACACCAGGGCGTCGCCCTTCATCCCCCCCCCTGGCACGAGGCCCTACTCAGTCGCTATGACCTCCCGGCCCCGGTACTGCCCGCAGTTGGGGCACACCGTGTGCGGACGACGCGGGTGCCGGCAGCGGGGGCACGGAGCCAGGGTCGGCGCCACCAACGACAGGTGGGAGCGCCGCCGATCCCGGCGGGCCTTGGGTACGCGTTCCTTCGGAAGAGCCATCTCGGGCGCCAGTCTATCAGGTGGCGGGGTCAGCGCCTCCGGCCGCGCCCCTTGGGCCTGTCCTCACCGTCCCGGCCCGACTCCAGGGTCTCCAGGCCCCGGCGCACCTCGCTGAGGGCGCTGGAAAGCTGAGTTTCCAAGGCCTCCATCCGCTCCCGGGCGTAGTCGTCAGCGTCCTTGCGCATCTTGCGATGGCGTTCCCGCGCCTCCGCCAGCAGCCCCTCCGCCTCGGCCGTGGCCTGGCGCGTGATCTCGTGCTGGTCGGTGAGGCGCTCGGCCCGCTCCTGCGCCGCGAGGATGGTCTGCTCCGCCTGCGCCTCCGCCTCGCGCAGGCGCGCCTCCCGCGTCTCCAGCACCAGGCGGGCCTCCTTGATCTCGTCGGGCAGCCCCACCCGGATCTGGTCGATGGCGTCCAGGATCTCGTCCTCGTTGATCACCACATTGGGGGTGAGAGGCACCCGTCGGCTCTGGTTGACCAGCGCCTCCAGCTGGTCCAGGACGTCGAAGATCGAGACGCGCTCGCTCTCCACTCCGAATTCGTCTTGGTCGTCGCTCATGCTTCCTCCTCCGCTCGCGGGCGGCGACCCGTCCTCTCCAGTCGTTGGCGGAGCGCGGCTTCGACCGGCGCCGGGACCAGTCCCTGCACACCCCCACCATGGGCACAGACATCCTTTATCAAGGACGAACTGAGATACACGTTGGCAAAGCTGGTGGTCAGGAACACGGTGTGGACCCTGGGCTCCAGACGGCGGTTCATCAGCGCCATCTGGAATTCGCTGTCCAGGTCCGAGACCGCTCGGAGGCCGCGCACCATCACCGCCGCCCCCTGGCTGATCGCGAACTCCACGGCCAGCCCGGAGAAGTGGGCCACCACCACATCGCTCTCCGAGCCCAGGCTGTCGCGCACCATCGCGGCCCTCTCGGTGGCCGTGAAAAGGCAGCGCTTGGCGGTGTTGTCCAGCACCCCCACCACCACCTTGTCGAAGATCATCCGGGCCCTCTTGATCACGTCCAGATGTCCCTCGTGGATGGGGTCGAAGCTCCCCGGATAGACGGCGGTGGTCATGTAGCCCTCCGGTAGAAGGAAAGCACTGTGGTGCCGTAGCGCGCGACCCGCACGCAATGTAACGCCCCGGGGGCCTCCTCCAGCACCAGCTCCCGGTGATGTTCGAGCACCACCGTGGGGTCCCACGCGGGGACCTCTCCGGCGAGGCGGCCCACCCTGCCCAAGAGGCGCGAGAGCAGCTCCGGCCCGGGGGGGGCATAGGGGGGGTCCGCCAGCACCAGCCGGGAGCGCGTCATGGTGTCACGACTGCGCCGAACCCAGCCGTCGGCGTCCTCGGTCACCACCTCGGCCCGATCCGAGAAGCCCAGGCTCTCACAGTTGCGGGCGATGAGCTGGGCCCGAGCCGACCTCACCTCCACGAAGGTGGCCCGGGCCGCACCCCGCGAGAGGGCCTCGATGCCGAGCGTCCCCACTCCGGCGCAGAGGTCGACCACCTTCATGCCGTACACCTGGTCGCCGAGGATGTTGAAGAGCGCCCCGCGGGCCACGCCCGAGGTCGCCCGGAGGTCGGGCTCCTCTACTGTCAGCAACCAGCGCCCAGCGGCCTCGCCACCAGTGAGCCGCGCGCCCCGTACCGGAGTCAAGCTGCGCCGGGCCGGGCGCCTCGGCCCCCGTGCCGGGGTCGGGCCGGGATCCGGGAGGGCTGGGTTCCGGTGGTGAGTGGCCAACTCCCATAGCATGGCAGCCCGGGCCGCCGATGGTGGCAGCCCTCAGTCGAACTCGAAAACCACTCGGTAGTCCCGGATCCCTCGCCGCAGGATGGGATCGGTCAACTCGGGGTCCGCCTTGAGCACCGCTTCGGCCGCGGCCCGGGCGCGCTCCCGCAGGGGGTCGTCCAGCAGGTCTCCCACCCTCATCTCGGGGAAGCCGTGCTGCCGGAGGCCGTACGGGTCGCCGGCCCCGCGGAGGCGCAGGTCGATCTCTGCCAGCTCAAAGCCGTCCGAGTGCTCGATCAGGGCCCGCAGGCGCGCGGTGGCGGCGGGATCCTCCTCCCCTGCGAACAGCAGGCAGTGGGCCGGTTGTGCCCCCCTCCCCACCCGGCCGCGGAACTGGTGCAGCTGAGCCAATCCGAACCTCCCGGCGTCCTCGATCGCCATCACCGTGGCGTTGGGGACGTCGACTCCGACCTCGACCACGCTGGTGGCCACCAGGAGGTCGTACCCGTGGGCTGCGAAGGCCTCCATCCGCTCGGCCTTCTCCCGGGCCGGGAGGCGGCCATGCACCAGCACCAGCCGAAGGTCCTGGAACACCTCTTGGGTCAGGCGCTCGTACTCGGCGGTGGCCGAGCGCGCCTCCGCACCGGGGCTGTCGTCGATGAGCGGGCAAATGATGAATCCCTGCCGGCCCGCAGCCACCTCCGAGCGGATCAGGTGGTACGCCGCGTCCCGGCCCGCCGCTTCGACCAGCTCGGTGCGCACCGGCACTCGCCCCGGCGGGAGGGCGCGGATCTGGCTCACATCCAGGTCCCCGTAGAGGGTCAGGTTGAGACTGCGGGGGATGGGGGTGGCGGTCATGGAGAGGAAGTCGGGATTGAGGTCCACCTTCTCGCGGAGGCGCAGCCGCTGAGCCACCCCGAAGCGGTGCTGCTCGTCCACGATGCAGAGCCCCAGCTGGGGAAAGCGGACCTCGTCCTCGATGAGGGCGTGGGTACCCACCACCAGCTTGTCGGTGCCCGCCAGGAGGCCCCCCAGGATCTCCCGCCGCTGGCGCGCACCGGTGCTGCCCACCAGGAGGCGGGGATATATCTCGAAGGGCGACAGGAGCTCCCTCATTGTCTCCAGGTGCTGGCGGGCCAGGATCTCGGTGGGTGCCATCAGCACCACCTGGTGGCCAGCGGCGATCGCCATCCGGGCCGCCATTGCGGCCACGACCGTCTTCCCGGACCCCACGTCGCCCTGGAGCAGCCGGTTCATGGGCGAGGGTCGGTCGAGGTCGATCAGGATCTCATGAGCGGCCCGGCGCTGGTCGTCGGTGAGGCGAAAGGGCAGGGCACGGGTGAAGGCCCGCGCCACCTCCACGTCATACGGGGATCTGGCGCCAGCGCGGGCCAGCCGCTGGCGGCGGGCCAGAAGGGCCGCCAGCTGCGGGTAGAAGAGCTCCTCGAACCCGAAGCGGGCCCGGGCGGCATCCAACCGACCCTGGCTCTCCGGGAAGTGAACCTGGCGCAAGGCCTCGCCGAGGGGCAGCAGCCCCTCGCGCCCCCGCACCTCTTCGGGTAGGGACTCCTCCGCCAGGGCGGCCAGCGGCAGGAGCTCTCCCACCTTGGCGCGCAGCCACCTCGAGGTCAGGTGCGCGGTCTCGGGATAGACGGGGACCAGACCCCCGACACTCACCTGGACTCCCTCTCGGCGCTCCAGCTGGACCTCCGGGTTGCGGAGCTGGAGCCGCTGACCGGGGCGGCGGGCGGCCTGACCGTGGAGGGTCACGCGCCGCCCCGGGTGCAGGATCCGGGCCAGGTGAGGCTGGTTGAACCAGATGACTCCGACGCTGCCGGTCTCGTCGCCGACCTCGGCCTCCACCAGCTCCATCCGGCGCTGGCGGGCGCGCCTCAGGTGGACGGAGAGCACCTCGACCTCGACCGTGGCTCGCTCCCCGGGGCGCAGGCGCCCCACCGGGACCCTGAGGCGCTGATCCTCGTGGCGGCGTGGGAAGTGCCACAGAAGGTCCCGCACCGTGACCAGGCCCAAGCGGCGCATCCCCGCCAGACGCTCTGCCGAGATCTTCGGCAACCGCTGCAGCGGGGTGTCCAGGGTGGGACCGACCGGCCTACCGCCGGCCGCCTGGGCGCCCTGGTCAGCGGCGATCTGAGGCCGCCTCCAGGTAACAGTAGGCAAGGGTTCCCGGACCGGTATGGGTGCTGAGCACCGGGCTGGCGTGGCTCATGAGCACGTCCATCTCCGGGTAGGTCCGCCGGGTGGACTCCCGCAGCGCCTCCCCCTCGGCAGGGGCCCCGACGTAGATGACCCCACAGCGCTCCAGCGGCCCGTGCTCGGCCAGCAGCTCTCCGAGCCGGGAGACCCCCGCCGAGCGGGAACGGACGCGCCCCAGGGGCACCACCGACCCGTCTGCACCGAGCCCGATGAGGGGCTTGATCGAGAGCGCGGTTCCGAGCATGGCCCGCACCTTGCCGATACGGCCTCCGAGGAGCAAGAACCGGAGGGTGTCCAGGAGCGCGATGATCCCCAGCCTCGGCGGCATCGTGGCCAACGCGGCGGCGATCTGGCTCGCCGACTCCCCCCGTTCGGCCCGGCGGACCGCCTCCTGCACCAGGAAGCCGGTGGCCATGCTCACCGTCCGGCTGTCGACCACCTGCACCCGCCCCGGGCCGAGCTCGTCGGCGGCGATGGTGGCCGAGCTCACCGTACCGCTGAGCACGGCGGCGATGTGGATCGACACCACCCCGTCCGCGCCGCCGTCGAGAAGCTCCCGGTAGACGCGCTCGAAGTCCCCGGGGGGCGGCTGGGAGGTGCTGGGAGGTTGGCGACCGCGCTCCAGCCGGCGCACGAACTCCTCGTCGGAGATGTCGACGCGGTCCCGGTAGGTCTGCTCGCCGAAGTGGAGCCGGAGCGGCACCACCACCACCCCGTGGCGGCGGCGAAACTCCTCCGGGAGGTCGCAGGTGCTGTCGGTGACGATGCGGACCGCCACCGTCACTCCGCGGAGATGATGTATGGGTAGAGCGCCTGCCCCCCGTCGTGGGACTCCACCTCCAACTCCGGGAACCGCCCCTTGATCGCCAGCTCCAGACGGCGGGAGGCGGCAGCGTCCACGCCCGCCCCGCGATAGATCGTCACCACCTCCAGCCTCTCGCCCCCCAGCCCCACCAGCGCGGCTCCGACCACCTCCTCGGCCTCGGCCCCCGCAGCCGCCACCTCTCCGTCGACCACGGCGATGGTGTCGCCCCGGGCGATCGCCCCGCCGGGGTACTGGCTGGGACGCACCGCGGTGGTCACTTCGATGCAATGGACGTCGGCCATCGCCCGCTTCATCCGCTTGCGATTGACCTCCAAGCCCACCTCCGGGTCGAAGGCCAGCAGGGCCGCGATGCCCTGGGGAAGGTTGCGCGATGGGACCACCGCGACCTGGCTTCTGCTGACCCTGGCCGCCTGCTCCGCCGCCAGCACGAGGTTGGGGTTGTTGGGCAGGAGCAGGACCTCGGAGCAGCGCGCCTCCCCGATCGCCCGCAGCAGCTCCTCGATGGCGGGATTCCGCCCCTGCCCACCCTCCACCACCGCTGCCGCTCCGAGCCCCAGAAGGAGCTGGTGGAAGCCGAACCCCGGGGCCAGGACCACCACCCCGCGACTCCCCACCCGGGCCTCCGGGCGACCTCCGGCGCGAGCCCGGGCCTCTTGGTGCTGGCGGGTCATGTCCTCCACCTTCAGCCTCTCAATGCGACCGAGCTCCGCGGCCCGGGTGAGCAGCTGCCAGGGCTCCGCGGTGTGGATGTGAACGTGCAGCAGACCCGGGTCCCCCACCACGAGGGCCGAGTCGTCCTCGTCCTGTTCCCCCTCAAGCCGCTGGCGGACCTCCATCGCTCCGAGTTCGGATCCCACCAGGCTGAACTCAGTGCAGTAGCCGAAACCCTGATCTGGGGCGGTGACCGCCAGCACTCCGGGCCGATGGCCGTCCCGCCGCGCGGCCACCGCGTCCGGCTCCTGCAAGGATCCCGCACCCGACATCTCCTCGGCCAGGGCGGTGAGGATGACGGCGGCGCCAAAGCCCCCGGCGTCGACCACCCCGGCCCGGCGCAGCACCTCCAGCTGGCTGCGACTGCGCTCGACGGCATCCCAGGCTTCCGCGGCGGAGGCCTGCAGTACCTCCGCCAGGGAGGACCCGGAGGATGCGGCGGCAGCGGCCGCCTCGGAGGCGTCCCGCACCACCGAGAGGATCGTGCCCTCCACCGGTCGCTTCACCGCCCGGTAGGCCGCGGCGCTCCCCTCCTTGAGGGAGGCTGCCAATTCGCCAGCGCCGATCTCCGCCTTGCCGCCGAGCCCTTCGGCCACGCCGCGGAGAATCTGCGAGAGGATCACGCCTGAGTTGCCACGGGCTCCCATCAGAGCGCCGTGGGCGACTGCGGCCGCCACCTCCCCGGCCTTGGGATCCGGCCCCAGGTTCTCGGCCTCAGCCAGCGCCGCCTGCAGGGTCAGGTGCATGTTGGTGCCGGTGTCTCCGTCCGGCACCGGGAAGACATTGAGGTCGTTGATCCGGTCTCGCTGCTCGGCGAGCCGCGCCAGGGCCGAGCGCAACCCGCGCCTGAGCCCCCGGCCCAGCACCACCGCCGGAACCGGCGGCGAGACTTCAGGGGCCGCCATCGGCTCGCTCGGGCAGGCGCAGGCCCTGGACGTTGATGTCGACGCTGAGGACCGCCAGGCCCAGGTGGTGCTCCAGGCTGTAGGCGACCGAACTCATGAGGTTGTGAGCCACCTCCAGGATGCGCACCCCGTGTTCCACCACCACATAGAGCTCAACCCGGATGCCCCGGTCCTCGATACGCAGGTCGATGCCCCTCTCGAAGGCGTCGCGGTTAAGAAGCTCGGCCAGCCCGTCCCGCAAGCCGCGATCGGCCATCCCCGCGACCCCGTAGCACTCCTCGGCGGCCCTGGCCGCCAGCGCCGCCACCACCCGCGGCGAGACCTCGACCGTGCCGAGGGGGTGGGTCTGGACCAACGGTCGTGCTCCGGGCATGAGTCCTCTTCCCCCGCGTTGCGATCCGGCCCCTGGCCGCTCGCGGCTGGTAGACTGCGGCGGAATGATACTTCGGGGCCGCCCGCCGGCCGGGCCCCGGCACTTAGCCTTCAACTGAGGTCGCCATGGCCAAGCGGTGCGAGATCTGCGGCAAGGGTCCGGTCGCAGGCAACAACGTCAGCCACTCCAAGGTCCACACCAGGCGGCGATTCATGCCCAACCTGGTGAACGCCCGCGTGGCTCCGAGGGGCGGCGGGATGGCGAGGCGGATGCGGGTCTGCACCCGCTGCCTGCGCACCAGCATCAAGTCGGCCTAGGCCTCCGATCGGCGGGTGCCCCGGGGCCCACCCGACTCCACGTCCGAAAGCACTGCCCCTTCCTTGAGGCTCGCCTCAAGGCCGTTTTCGGGGTGGCCAGACGATCCGCACGGCGTCATTGGCGATCATGGTGGGTCGGGACCGGCGCCGGCGGCGGCCTGAGGCCCGGCTCGCTCCGCGTCTCGAGGAGGCTCGCTCCAGTGCAGGCCCGGACCGGGCCGGGGCCCGGGCGAAAGCTGTCCTCCCAAGGTGGCGCGGCGCGCTCCAGCCGGCGGGAGTGCTCCCTC
>JAJZGN010000082.1 GCA_021798435.1 bacterium
CTTCGACACCGATCACGTACTGCTCCCGTCGCCCCTGCTCGAGGCGGCCATCGCGGCCCTGACGGGCGCCGGGCACCAGGTGGTTCGACCACCGGAGGGCTAGCCGGCGCCGACCCGGGAGCCCTCCCTAGGTCTTGCGCAGAGCCCGGTCCTGCCGGCGGTGGTGCTGGTGGTAGCGGAAGAGGGAGAGGACGGTCCAGATGATGGCCAGAGCTATCACCACGTGGATGATCAGCGACAGCGCCGGCAGGACCACGAAGAAAATCACGAAGAGGGCCACCAGGACCACAAGGACCAGGGAGAGGGGATGGCGGAGGAGATGGGTCATGCCCGGATGGTACGCCTTGGCCAGGATCCCAGCCCGGTGGAACTCGCGGCAGCCTCGCCGTCAGAAGGGCAGATCGTCATAGATCGAGCCTCGTTCCCGCCGCCGGCGCAGCGGCTCGTCCGGGTGCACCATCTCCACCACCCGGCTGGGGTGGGTCGCCCCGCCAGGAACCCGCCACCTCTCCGCTCCCCTGCTCGGTCGGCGCGCCGGGCGGCGCTCGGAGCGTCGGGCCGCAACGGGGCGGCGCCTGCTGGCGGGCACTCGGCGCTCGGTGCGAGGGCTGGCGGCGAGGGCCTCTGAAAGCCGGGAGGCCACCTCCCTCCGCACCCTCCGGTAGGCCCAGCGCTCGGCTCGTCCCAGGGTGTCCCGGTAGAGGGCGAGGAACAGGAGGATCGCGGTCATCCCCGCCACCACGGCCCAGCCCTTCATGGTCGTGGAGAGCGCTCCCTCTCTTGCCGCCTTGAGGCGGGCGGCGGCCTGCCGCGCCTGGGCCGCCTGGTAGGCGAGCTGCTGGGCGTGGATGGTCGTGATCTGGGGGGCGAAGGCCAGAACCCCGTCGTAGATCCCCTGGGCCAGAGCCTGCCGGAAGCCGGGCTCGGCCAGCAGCTGAGAGTCCTCCTGGTTGCTCATGAACCCGGACTCGATGGTGACGGTGGGCATGGTGGAGTGAACCCACAGCTGGGGCAGCGGCTGGGTCCCCCGGTTGCCCATCCCGTATGGCGCGATGGTCTTGCCCATGGCCTGGTCTATCGCCTGGGCGAAGGGGGTGTCCCAGGAGTGCGGGGTGAAGACGGTCACCCCCTCCAGGCTCGCGGTGCTCCAGTCGTTCACCCAGAGGCTCACGAAAACGTTGGCGTGGTTGTCCTCGGCCACCGCCTCCATGCCGGCGATGCTCACGTAGGTGTCGGTGGTCCGGCTCATCACCACCTTTACCCCCTCGGCTTCGAGGAGCGTTCGGAGGTCCAGCCCAACCGAGAGGGTGACGTTCTTCTCCTCGAGCCCGTTGTAGGGCGAGACCGCCCCGGGATCGTACCCGCCGTGCCCGGGGGCGATCGCCACCACGTAGGGAGCGGGTGGGGCCTTGGGCGCCGAGGCGGCGGCCGCCGCCGGCACGAGGGCGAAAACGGACCAGGCTCCGAGGCCCAGGGCCAAGGCAAGGACGTGGAGGAGACGGTGAGGCCCGCTGCGCATGGCGCTCGGGAGAGTATAGACGCCCGGGGAGGGAGGATGGCCATAAGGGCCTTGCGGCGCCGCGATCCGGATCTCAAGATGGGCCACGAGAGTGGGCTTCAACCCGGTGGGAAGCGATCGCAGCTCGGGAGGTGGGAGGTAAATGGAGAAGGAGGCCGCGGACCCGGAACCGGCCTGGGGTCGGCTCCCCAAGCCCAGCTACTGGCTCTCGCAGCCGACCGGACCGGATCGGGCACCCCTCGAGGGGGGCATCTCCTCCGACTTCGCCATCGTGGGCGGAGGCTTCACCGGCCTCTGGTCGGCGATCCGCCTCGCCGAGGCCGTGCCCGGCGCCAGGATCGTGGTCCTGGAGGCGAGGGAGGTCGGCTTCGGTGCCAGCGGTCGCAACGGCGGCTTCGCCATGACCATGGTTGGGCGCAGCCTCCATGACCTGGTTCGCAAGGTGGGTCCAGCCGGGGCCCGCCGGGTCCACCTGGAGATGGTGGCCGCGCTGGGGGAGATCGAGCGCTTCTGCGCTGACGAGGCCATCAACTGTCAGCTGAGCCATCCGGGTATCCTCACCGTCTCGAGCGGGCCGGAGCAGGACCTGCGCGTCGAGCAGGACCTCCGCGCGGCCCGGCGGTGCGGGCTGGACGACTTCCGGGAGGTCATCGGCCCCGAATGCTGGGAGATGGTGCGGGCTCACGGGGTGCGACGGGGCCACTTCGAAGAGCACGGGCTGCTGCTCGACCCAGCGGCGCTGGCCCGGGGTCTGCGGGATGCCGCCGAGCGCCGCGGGGTGGAGGTGTTCGAGCACACCCCGGTGACCCGGCTGGATGCCCGCCCCTACCGGGTGCAGCTGGCCACCCCGCGAGGCCAGGTGGACAGCCGACAGGTCCTGGTGGCCACCAACGCCTACGCCCGGGTCGTCCCCCAGCTGCGGCGTTACCTGTTCACCGTCTGCGCCTATATCACCCTCTCGGCGCCGCTGTCCGAGGAGCAATGGGCGAGGGTGGGCTGGGCGAAGGGAATGGGGATCGAGGACAAGCGGATCATGCCCCACTTCCATCGTCCGACCGCCGACGGGCGCATCCTTTGGGGGGGAAGGGACGCCCCCCTCCTCGCCGGCCCTCCGGACCCCGCCCGGGACTCCGACCCCCGCATCTTCCGGCGGCTGGAGGAGACCTTCCGGCAGACCTTCCCTCAGCTCTCGGACGTGCCCCTGGAGCACGGCTGGGGCGGCCCGGTGGGGGGCACCGTGGCCTGCATACCCCACGCTGGCTGGCTGGAGCGTGGCCGGGTCCTGTACGCCCTGGGGTACTCCGGCCACGGGGTGGGGCCGTCGGCCCTCATGGCCAAGGTGGCGAGGGACCTGCTTCTGGGCCGGGCGACTCCGCTCACCGAGCTCCCCCTGGTCACAAGGCGCCTCACCCCCCTGCCTCCCCCACCGCTGCAGGCCAGGATGCTGGAGCTCTCGCAGCGGGTCCTCCAGCGGTCGGACGACGAAGGTGGGGCCTCGGGGCCACTGGCTCGCCTGGCCCTCCGGCTCCTGCGGTGAGCCATGGCCGCCGAGCGGGCCGGGTGCCCCCGTGAGCCTCGGGCTGGCCGCGGCCGCCGCCCTCCTCCTGGGACTGGCCGCCGCGGCGCAGCAGCGCGCCGCGGGGGCCCAGCCTCCCCACCGCCCCTTGAGCGTCCTGCTGGTCTGGGACCTGCTTCGGGATCGCGCTTGGCTCCTGGCCGTGGCGCTCATGGTGCTCGCCTACGGCCTCCAGGCGGCCGCGCTCGGGGAGGGGGAGCTGGCGCTGGTGGAGCCCATCCTCAGTGCCTACTTGGTGGTGGCCCTGCTGGCGGGAGCCGTCCTCTCGCGCCGACTCCTGACCCCTGGCGAGCTCGCTGCCGCGGTGGGCGCCAGCTCCGGGGTCGCCCTCTTCCTCCTTCAGCTGAGCCCGGGACAGGGCGCCAGGACGGCCCCGGGCCGGAGCTGGGCCGAGATTCTGGTGCTGCTGGCCCTGGTTCTGGTGGTCGCCCTCCCCCTGATCTGGCGGGCCACCGGTCCCAGCCGGGCCGTGGTGCTGGGGGGCCTCGCGGGGGTCACCATCGGCGTCTCCGACGCCCTCACCAAACAGACCATCGCGGTGGTCGCCGCCCACCGCCTCGGATCCCTCGCCACCTGGGAACCGTACCTCCTACTGGTGGTGGGAGCCCTGGGCTTCCTGCTGCAGCAGAGCGCCTACCACGCGGGCCCGCTCAGCTCCGGCCTGCCCCCCCTCAGCGTCCTGGAGCCAGTGGTGGGGACGCTCCTCGGGCTGCTCGCCTTCCGCGAGGGCATCGCTCCCAGCGCCTCCCCGACGCTCCTCCTGGCCGCGGTGGCCCTGATGCTCTGGGGAGTCCAGCGGCTGGCCCGGTCCGAGCTGGTCACGGCCCGGCCGCGGGCCCCCGCTGACCACTGACCCTTGCGGTCAGACGCCCCCCTCCCGGGGCCGCAGGACGCAGAACTCGTTACCCTCCGGGTCTCGCATCACCACCCAGGTGACCTCCGGCCCCTGGCCCACGTCCGCCCGGGTCGCGCCGAGACCCTCCAGCCGCTCCACCTCCCGGTCCCGGTCGTCCGGGTTGAGATCCAGGTGGAGCCGGTTCTTGACGGTCTTCGCCTCCGGCACCGGCACGAAGATCAGTGCCGGGTAGGTGTCCTCATCCCGGGCCACCACCACCTCGTCAGGGGCGTCGTACACCACCTGGTAGCCCAGTGCGGCGGCCCAGAACTCCGCAAGCCGTCGCGGCTCTTTGGAGTCCACCACCACCGTGTAGAGGCGGGACGGCATCGAGGTCAGCCCAGCAGCTGGCGGTCCAGCTCCTGCCACTCCGCCAGCGGCACCGCGAGCGGATCCTGGGTCAACACCTGGATCGCCACGTGGTCGGCGCCGGCCTCCAAATGCTGACCGATGCGTTCGGCCACCGCTGCGGCGTCCCCATGGGCCACGATGGCGTCCACCAGGCGGTCGCTGCCCCCGCCCTCGCAGTCGGCTTCGGAGAAGCCCAGCCGCTGCAGGTTCTGGCGGTAATTGGGAAGGCGGAGGTAGGCCCCGGTGTGGCGGCGGGCGACCTCCCGCGCGGAGCGCGGGTCGGGGTCGATGACCACGGCCTGCTCGGGGCACAGCAGCTTCCCGGCTCCGAGGATCCGTCGGGCCAGCTCGGTGTGGGAGACGGGGACGAAGTATGGGTGGGCACCGTCGGCCCTCTCCGCGGCCAACTCCAGCATCCTGGGGCCGAGCGCCGCCAGCACCCTGGGTGGGGCCTCGGCCGGGGGGGGCGACTCGTACCGGGCCCGGTCCATGGCGTCCAGGTAAGCGCGCATCGCCGTGTAGGGACGGTCGTACCGGTGTCCCCTGGTGTCCACCAGTGGCACGTGGCTCACCCCGAGACCGAGAAGGAACCTGGCGGGGTAGGCCTCCGCCAGGGTGAGCTGCCCGGCCCGCATCGCCTGGGCGTCGCGGGCCCAGATGTTGGCGATCCCCGTGGCCACCACTAGGCGGCGGGAGGCGGACAGGAAGAGCGCGGAGTTGGCGAACGGCTCGCGCCGGAACGCCTCCCCAACCCAGAGAGCGGAGAGGCGGGTCTGGTCCAGCTCAGCGACCGCCTGCCGCACCGTGGCGGCGGGCTGGCGGTCCAGGGCCGAGGTCCAGATCCCGAAGCGTCCCAGTTCCACCGCGCCAGCTTAACCGCGATCATCCACGGAGGCTGATGACCGCGGGGATCTGAAGCTGCAGAAATGCCCCCTGGAAAGCGAAAGCGGACCCAGGCTCGTGCGGCGTCGATCACCTGGCGTGACCGTCGGTCGTCGGGGACGGCGCGCTCCAGGAGGCCCAGCACATTCTCGGCGCGGGGGGTCGCGCACCTCGGGGAGGATCATTGTCAGTCAGGTCCCCGAGTGGCGTCGGGCGAGCGCAGGATCGTATCGAGCTGGTGCACGAGCTCGGAGACCCGGGCCGCCCCGGGCGAGGGCACGGGATAGCGGGCCAGCACCGACATAAGCGTCGGGGTCGCCCGTGCGGCAGCACGCTCGATGGCTCTCTGGCCGGAATACGGATCTGCGGGGCTGCCCAGCTCTTCGGCTCTGGCGGCGTGGGCGGCGGCGCGCAGGATGTGGTTGACCTGGGTGGCGTCGGCCAGTGGGTGCAAGTACGCCGATGCTGCGGCGTCGCCGGCGGCCATGGCGGCATGGAAACCAGCTTCGCTGGGGGCCGACTTGGCGGCTCGGTGCGCCCCCGCGGCAGTGAGGCGTTGCAGTCTCGATCTAGGCGCCCCTTCAGCGAAGACCAGGGCAGCCTGCACTGCCCGCCTCGGGCGCCCATCGTCGGGGAGCTGGGCCTCGAAGATCGAAAGCACCCAGCCGGCAGCGGCCGCCGCGAACGAGGTCACCGCGCGCAGCTCGACCGTGGTCAGGGAGAAGTCGGGCGTTCTGCGTGGTCTGGCTTTCCCGCCGGAGCGCGTTCGCTCATCGTCCATGTGCGGCAAGCGTAACTTTCGGGGGGACACGGCCCGTCAACGGCAGACGTAGTCCCGCACGGGATCCGCCACCGAGAAGACGGATCGGCGCCGCACCCGCACCAGACTCACCGATCTCGCCCGCGTCCAGATGCTGCCTGAGCGCGCCCGCCGCCTGGTCGACGACGTGCTCCACCAGCGCTTCCCCGAGCTCGACCCCCAAGCTCTCGCACGCATCGAAGGGGCCGTCGAGCTACTCGCTCGCTACCTGAGCAACTGAACTATCCCCTGTGAGCCCAATGCGCCGCCTTGCCACGACCTACGCCCACGTCCGCAGACCGATCGGGGTTAAGGGACGGGCGGCAGAGCCGGGGCGGGGCTCGCGGCGGGGCGGAACTGCTGGTACGCCTCCCAAGCCCTGGGCCCGTAAACGGTGGCCGGGCCGCCGTCCAGAAGGACCGTGATCCCGATCATCTCGGCCACCTCCTCGGGGGTGGCGCCGTGGCGCGCGGCGCCCCGGGCATGCGCGGCTATGCAGCCGTCGCAGCGCTTGACGATGGAGATCGCCAGCGCGATCAGCTCCTTGTGGCGCGAGCTGAGCTCCCCGTCACCCATCGCCGCCCGGCGCATCGCCGCGTACGAGGACCAGACGTCGGGGATCCGCTCCCGAAGCTGGGCAACGGGGCCGGCCAGGTCCGAGAGTACCTCCTGGTAGTCCACCTCGCTCATCCCAAACCTCCCACCAGGTCCGGCCTGCACCCCGGGCGCGGCCGGTGCCACAATTCCGCCGTGTGCTACGCCGATGATGCGCTACCACCATTCCCGCCGGTCCGCGGAGCGACCCCCGACGGAGAGAGGCTGGTGCTCACCTCGGCCGATGGGACATCCCTCTCCGCCTACGGGGCCCGGGCCCTGGGGCCGGGCCGCCCCGGGATCGTGATCCTCCCGGACGTCCGGGGGCTGCACCACTTCTACGAGGAGCTGGCCCTGCGCTTCGCGGAGGCCGGGGTGGCGGCGGTGGCCATCGACTATTTCGGCCGCACCGCCGGGCACGAGCCCCGCGATGACAGCTTCGAGTTCCGCCCCCATGTGGAACGGACCACCCCTGAACAGATCGCGGAGGACACCGGGGCCGCGGTGGCCTGGCTGCGCTCGCCTGACGGGGGCGGGGTGCACGATGTCTTCACCGTGGGCTTCTGCTTCGGGGGCAGCAACTCCTGGAATCAGGCGGCCTTCGGCCACCGGCTCTCGGGCTGCATCGGCTTCTACGGCCAGCCCCAGCGCACCGAGCCATTCCTGGCCCAGTTGCGGGCGCCGCTGCTGCTGCTGATAGCCGGGGCGGACTTCACCCCGGCCGAGGCCTACTCCCGGTTCGCGGAGGAGCTCAGAGAGGCCGGCGTGGAGCTCGAGCAGCACACCTATCCCGGGGCACCGCACAGCTTCTTCGACCGGACCTTCACCGAGCACCAGGAGGCCTGCGCCGACGCCTGGAGCCGGATGCTCGACTTCATCGCCCGGCACCAGAGCCCCGAGAAGTCCGGGTAGGTGGGGCCGAAGGCGGTATCTACCTCCGAATGAAGACCCGGCCCTGGATCGAGACGGTGGGGATCGGGCGCCAGTCGGCCGAGCCCGACTCCCTGGAGCTCCTCCTGGAGCTGAGCGCCCAGGAGCCCACGGTGGGTGAGGCACTCAGCCGGCTTGCGGCGGCCACGGACCGGCTCGGGGCAATCCTCGACGGCCAGGGGATTCCGCCCTCAGATCGCCGGACCCAGACGCTCGACCTGGGCCCCTGGCACGGTCGGACCGGGGAGCTCGTCGGTCAGGTGGCACGTCGCGTGACGCTGGTGCGGCTGCGCGACCTGGACCAGGTGGGCACGCTCCTCAGCGCGGCCGCGGACCTCGGGAACGGGCTCCAGGTGAGCCAGCTGAGATGGAGGGCGTCACGCGCTCAGGAGTTCTTAGCCGAGGCGCGGAGGCTCGCGGTCCAGGACGCTCTGGAGCGCGCGTCGGAGGCGGCCCGCGCCGCTCGGTTGCGTCTGGGCCCTGTCCTCCGCCTCGAGGAGCTCCAGGACGCCGGCGCCTTTCCACCTCAAAGGGGAGGGCAGCACAGGGCTCTCATGGCCGCCGCCGCCCAGCTCGGGCTGGACCCGGGGGAGCTAGAGTACTCGGTCCTGGTGCGACTCAGGTGCCGACTTCGCGGGCCCGGTCCCGGTGAGCGCGGAAGGCGCCCCCGGAGAGAACCGGGACCTGCCGGGAGACGTTGAGGGCTGCGGCCCACTCGATCTCCTCCCCGTACCCCCGACCCGTCTGCTCGCGCCCGGAGACCGCCTCGGCCAGGGTGCGTCTCAGGCCCCGGCGCCGCGCCCAGAGGAAGGCCTGAGCGGCGGCCCCGGCCA
>JAJZGN010000083.1 GCA_021798435.1 bacterium
TCGCGGCGTCCCCACCACGCCTCCCGCAGCGTCCGCGTCCCTGCCTGCCCCGCTGGCACCGGTCTCGGTGTCCAGTTCCAAACCGGCCGCCTCTCCACCCACCACGCCGAGTTCCCCGCCCCCACCGCCGCCCTCCCCACCGCCGACCTCGACTCCCCCTCCCTCCCCCACCCCATCGCCCGGCTGTGGGAGCCAGGACCAGGGCCCGCCAGGGTGCCCCTGCCCCGGTGGACATGACCACGGAGAGGGGGGGCCGCCGGGCTGTCACTGTCCGGTGGACGGCGACGGCTGCCATCATCACCACCACCCGCCGTGCGGCCAGCCGACTACCGGATCACCGCCTCCTGCCCCCGACCAGGGCAAAGCTTCCCCTGGACATGCGGATAGCCCAGGCAGCTGACGAGTACCTGACCTACCTGGCGGTAGACAGGGCCCGGAGCCCGCAAACCGTGCGGGCCTACGGGCTGGACCTGCAGCGGGCCATCGAGTTCTGGTCGGGTTTGAGGCGGCGGCCGGAGCAAGTATCTGAGCTCGACCGCGACCTGGTGCGGGCGTATCAGCGCCACCTCGGCGAGAGCGGGCTGGCCCTGAGCTCCCGGGCCCGCCGCCTCCAGGCGCTTCGCAGCTTTCTGCGCCACTGCGAGCGGGAGGGATGGACCGAACAGGACCTCGCCGCCCACATCGACATCCCCAAGGTGTCAGCCCCGCTCCCCAAGCCGCTCAGCACCGCCGATACCCGGCGCCTGCTGGCGTCCCTCCCCGTCGCCGCCGAGGAGGAGCTGCGGGACCGGGCCCTGGTTCACTTCCTGGTCAGCTCGGGGTGCCGCATATCCGAGGCCCTGGCGCTCGACCGCAGTGACATCAACCCCGAGGGCCGGCTGGTGGTGCGGGGCAAGGGCTCGAAAGAGCGGCTGGTGGAGCTGACCCCGGCGGCGCTGGACGCCATCTCCAGTTACCTGGGGGCCCGCCACGATCGGGAATCGGCGCTCTTCCTCAATTATGACCGACGCTCCAAGGCCCGCGGCGGTCGGCGCCTGACGGCCGCCGGCGCTCGCCACCTGATCCGGCGCCTGCGCCGGGAGCTGGGGGTGGAGGGGCTGCGCTCACCCCACGTCCTGCGTCACACCACGGCCACCGAACTGCTCACCATCACCGGCAACGTCCGGCTTGTCCAAGAGGTGCTGGGGCACGCCAACCTCAACACGATGCAGGGGTACACCAAGGTGGTGGACCAGTCGCGCCGGGCCGCCTACCGGGAGCTGGCGCGCCGGCTCGAGCCCGCGCTGCCGCCTACGGAGTAGCCCCGGCTGCCGGAAGAGGGAACTTGAAGGTTTCGAGGAAGAGCTGGAAGTCGGCTCCGGTGGTGGCCGCCCCGCCCTTGGCAACGATCAAGAACGCCAGCCCAGGGGAAGCCTGAAAGGCCACCGCCCCCAGGTAGCCATTGGTGGCCGCGAAGGTGACCAGCGAGGTGGTCACGCCATACACGACGACCGAGGCCACGCCAGAGGTGGTGGTGCCGGACGGGGCGGCGGGCGGGAGTTGGGCGGTGGTGGCCGAAGTGGTGACGGAGATCGACTCGCCACCGGGACCGTTGAAGTCGATCGTGCCGCTTGGGAGCTGGGCGAACTGCCACTCCGCTGGGTAGAGGACCGACCAGTTGGAGCTGCCGCCGGACTGATACGTCTGGAAGGAGGCGGTCGAGGTGTCCTCTGGATTCGAGGTCACCCAGCCAGTGGCGGTGCTGCCCCTCACCTCCCACCAGCCACCTCCCGCGGAGGTTTCGGAGACGATGGGGAGGGTGACCCCTTGCGAGATCACCTGGATGACGGACGCTGTGGTGCTCGGTGCCGTCCGGAAGTTCACCCCGTCGGGAGCGATGACTGTGACCGAGGTGGGAGGTGGCGACGCCGACGGGGTTGGCGATGGCCGAGGTGATGGGCGAGCCGGCGGAGGGGTGCTCGCACCACACCCCGCTACCACCGCCGCCACCACTACCAAAAGTGCGCAGGTGACCGGGGCCCGCATGCGCATAACCTACTCGGATGTCCGCTCGGCTGCCGCGATCCGTTGGCGAAGCGCGGTGGCGGACCTGCGGGCCGCCTCGGCGAAGTCCCGGCCCCCTGACGCCCCCGCCACCCCCCGGGACACCGAGATGAGGTAGGAGCCGGCGCTCCCGGCCAGTTCCCTGACACAGGCCTCGAGATCGCCGCCCTGGGCGCCGACCCCGGGTATGAGCAGCGGAAGACCCGGGGCCAACGCCCGTACCTGGCCCAGCTCCCGTGGCCAGGTGGCTCCCACCACCAGCCCCGCGGTGCCCGCCGGGGGCTCGCCGTCCCACGCCGCCACGGCCTTCGCCACCTCGATGTAAAGCGGAGCGCCGCCTCTGCCGACCGGCAGGTCCTGGAAGTCGGCGGCGCCGGGATTGCTGGTCCGACAGAGAACGAAGGCGAGCCGGTCAGGGCGCTCCAGGAAGGGCCCGAGCGCGTCGCCCCCTAGATAGGGATTCACCGTGCAGGCGTCCGCTCCCAGCCCGTCGAAGATGGCGTGGGCGTAGGCGGAGGCGGTGCTGCCAATGTCCCCCCGCTTGGCATCGACGACCACCAGCGCACTTCGGGCCGCCGCCTGCACGACTTCCCGAAGGAGTTCCCAGCCCTCATGCCCTAGCTGCTCGAAGAACGCCGCATTGGGCTTGAAGGCCGCCGCCTGGTCCGCGGTGGCCTCGATCAGCTCAAGGCAGAAGCGCCGCACCGCCGGGACACCGACCCCGAGGTGGGGCGGCAGGGAAGCGGCCTCCGGGTCGATGCCGACACACAGTCGGGATGTGGAGGCGGCGAGCCGGTCTCGGAACGGTTCCCGCGATCCCCCTACCACGAAGTCCGGGAGGTGCTGGTCTGCGCTGCCCCCGGGGCCTGGGGAGCGTACGGGATCTGAATCCTATCGTGCTCAGATTGCATGCAGCCGGAGCAGACGGAGCTGATCTCCCCATCTAGGAGCACCGCTGCCAGCCGGTAGATCGGGAACTCCCGGCCGCAGTTGGCGCAGCGCCGCATCCAGGGCAATCCCGGGCCTCCTCAGCTTTGGTGTCCGGGGGCGATTATAGGTGTTTTGTTATGCTCTCCGAGTTCGACGGGGAGTGGCGCAGATGGTTAGCGCACCAGTCTGGGGGACTGGGGGTCGCAGGTTCGAGTCCTGTCTCCCCGACCACACGCTTGGCTGACGCCGGGGCACCCGGCACCACCTGCCGACCACCGCGACGACACTGGGGCTGGCCGGTCCGACCAGATTGCGGATGCCACTGCTCTGGACCGGCTCACGCCTGCCGCACCTGCACGACGAGTCGATAGCCCAAGAGTCCGCTGACCGTGACCACCGACGTCCCGGGGCGCAGGCCGCGAAAAGGGACCTCCAGGACGCTGGAGACTCCGGGCCCCGGCGTAGCTCCGGCCTCAAGTTGTAGGACCGACTCATCCGACGACCGGACCTGCTCGTCCCCCAGCTCCCGAGCGTCGGGCCGGGGCAGCACCACCAGCAGCCTCTCCCCGACCGTCAGCACAATGGCGCTCCCGTTCTGCGCCAGGCCCACCGAGATCGTGGCCGGCCCGGCCGCAACCGGAGTTGACGAAGGTTCTGGGCCCGTGGTCCGGGTCGGGGCCGGAGACACGCCCGCCCTGGCCGACGGACCAGCCGACGCCGGCGAGGGGCCGTGCGACGGAGCCGCCGACCTGCTCAGCCCGAACGAGGGGAGCTGGCCGGCACAGGCGCACACGAGAACTGCAACCGCCCCTGAGGTCGCGGACGCCCAGAGCGCCCCTCCAGCAGAAGCCCGGGGCCACCGGAACCGCATCCCGGCACCATACCACCGACCGGAAAACTGGGCGCTAGGGCGACCCGTCCGGGGTAAGGGGTGCTTGCTCCCGGGAGGGGGCGGGGCCCGCTCCAAAGCGGGCCCCGCCGGAGATCACCGCCCGCCCTGGCCGCACCCACCCGCGAATTGCGGGTTGGCCATGACCGCACTGGTCGCGGTCCCGCCGTAGCGAAGGAGGTCCGCGCTTCCATACTGGGCATCCTGGCTAAGTGCGTTGACCGTGGTGCCCGGAATAACGTTGCCAAAGTTCCAAAGACACGAACTCGCCGGCATTTGCGCGCTCGTGAGGGCCAAGCCCTGACCATCGTGCCCGGGCCCACAGCCCTGAGCTCCCTGTCCATCCCCGCCTCCGGAGCAAGCGGAGAGGCTTCCGCTGCCCAAAGTCCAGAAGGGATAGAACGTGGCGCCTACCGGAGGAACACTGCACCCGAGGCCCGTGCCGACATTGCAGAAGGCCTCCGAGGCCAGCACATCGGTCTCAAACTGCACCTTCGGGTAGGGACTCGTCCCGTTCACGAATGGGCCGAGGTAGGCGAAGCTGGTGGGGTGGTTGGACTGGCCGTTGGGCCAGTCGGGCTGGTACGAGGTGCCGTCGAAGTCTAGGTCGCCGTTTTGGAAGACGTCGTTCTGGCACCCGGCGACGGGCCAGTCGGCGACGCTAGCCACCCCGTTGATCGTCACCGGGCGTGGTCCCTTGGGCATGCACAGAGCGTCCGAGTACTCGCAGGAGAGGCCCTCGATGAAGTTGGGTTGGGTCCCCCCGGGAGGCGGAGGGCAGGCGAGCCCACCCTGAGTCGTGGCGCCGGGGCAGTTGAAGGTAGAAAGACTGCAGCCTTGCTCGGGGCCCTGGGCGGCCGAGCCCTCGGAACCGCCGTTGCACACCTGGTAGACGCTGTTGTCGGTCACATCGGCGTTGGCCTGCGGGAATGGGTTGCTGACCGAGCTGCAGGCCTGGAAGTGGCCCAACTCGTCCTCCATCAGGACACCGCCTTCAAGGGCCGCCCAGGGGACCTGATTGGCCTGGCTGGCGGTGCTGTACTCCGCCGCGAAGTTAAAGGGCTCCCCGTTGCAGTTGGAGTTGACCGCCCCGTTCACGATCCCCTGGGTGTCCATGAAGCCGTTGGCGGCGCTCGCGGTCATGGTTCCCATCTGCCCGGTGGTGAGGTCGGCGACGGAGGTTTGCAGGGCGTATCCCGCCGGCACCTTGTAGGTCCCGCCGCCGACCGAGACGGTGGCCGGGGGAACACGGACATCCTTGATGGTCACCTTGAGCACGTCCCCCCCGTTGATCATCAGGGTGTTGGTATTGGGGACGAAGGTGCTGGCGTCGGCCAGCTGGGGGCTGGGGGGACCCGTGGGGACGCCATCGGTCTGCAGGTAGGCGAAGTTCACCGGCTCCTCGCAGGCCAGATTGATAGGGCTGAAGTTGAAGGCAGCCTCCAAACTGTCGATGGTCAGAGCGACGCACCAGTGGGTCTGGTCGCAGCTGGGGGCATCGGCAAAGGGCGTGAACCCAGGCGGGTAGAACTGCAGCTCCATGAACGCACTGCCGGCTGCTTGGGGGTTGGTGAGTGCGCCCGAGTTGGCATCACTCTGCGGTGTGCAAGGGTTCAGGGGGTAGGAAAGAGGGTCACAAATGGGGAGGCCAAACCACGGTGCGGGGCTCAACTCGGCGTAGTCCGTGGTGTTGTTGGGACCAGGAACCGCAGTTGGGGTTCCGTTGGGGTCCGTCGCCACCCTCATCAGGTAAGTCATGTTGCTGCCGCTGCCCGGCTGATTGGAGATGAACTTGACCGACGGCTCGTCGTGACCGATGTAGTGGCCGTTGTCGTAGAACCGGGAGGCCTGGGTGCTCCAAGTGCCGGGTGGGGTGAGGGGATCGGTGCAGAGTCCACCCAAGTCCGGCTTGACCGACTGGTACACCTTGCTGAAGCCATTGCAGTCCAGCTCGTTCACGTGGTTGGGGATGACACCGACCACGGTCGAGGCCCCGTTCCCCAAGGCAATGCCCGAGGTGGCCAAGGATAGTCCCGCCGCCATACCCACTGTCGCCAGCAGGGCGATTACCCTGCCTCGAAACCGCGGCACTGCTGTCCCTCCGCTCAACGTCCTAACGCGGCAGGGACCACGCGACGACGAGGCTTGGCCCCTCCGCCCTGCCAGCTCCCGCTTCCGTCCTTAGCGGTCGGGAAGTATCTACCACCTGGAGCGAGTGCGTCAAGCCCCACAGGGCCCCACCGATTTCTCGGGGGACATCCCGAGCGTGGCCGCTGGCCCAACGGGCCCGAGGCCCACCCAGTCGGACCGGCGCCGGCCGGGCGCGAATGGACGGAGGGTAACCCACTCCGCGATCAACTGAACGGCCGGGGCCGCACCATCCGTGGCGGGGCCCGTTCCGTGCCAAACCGGGTCGCGCGTTCTCGTACCGCGCTGTTTGGCCGCCGCTCGACGACCAACCATGGGAGCCGTCTTCGCCCGAACCCCTGATCCTGGGGTGCGAGATGAACGCGCCCCCGGCGCCTCGGCTCGCTAGGAGTGTACCCCCACCTCCCCAGGGGACTACCGTTCTCCCGCTGACTTCCGAGCTAACAAGCGGATCGGGACCCCGGCGAACCCGAACCGCTGCCGCAGCTGATTCTCCAGATAGCGCGAATAGCTGAAATGCAGCAGCTCGGGATCGTTGACGAAGAGGACGAAGGTGGGTACCTGGCTCCGGGCCTGGGTGGCGTAGTAGAGACGCAGCCGACGCCCGGACTTCCCGCTCGGGGGCGGCCTTCGTTCCATCATCTCTCCGAAGGCACCGTTGAGTTCCGGGGTGGGAATCCTGGCGGCCCTTGCCCGGGCGAGGCTGAAGATCGCCGGCACCACGCGCTGCAACCCCCTACCGGTGAGCGCGCTGACGTAGAGGAACGGGGTACCCGGGGCGAAGTCGTAGGCCGCCCGGAGCTCCCGCAGGAGCGCCCGGTCCGACCGCTCATCGTGGTCCAGGAGGTCCCACTTGTTCAGGACCACCAGGGTGGCGGCCCCGGCTTCCCGCGCCTGCCCGGCGATGTGTCGGTCCTGGGCCAGGAACGGCTTCTGGGCATCCACCACCACCATGGCGACGTCGGCCCGCTCCACCGCCCTCAGGGCCCGCACCAAGCTGTAGAACTCCACATCCTTGGTCACCCCGGGGCGGCGGATCCCCGCCGTGTCGACCAGGAGCAGGGGACCCTCCTCGGTCTCCAACCAGGTGTCCACCGGATCCCTGGTGGTGCCGGAGACCGCGCTCACCAAGGATCGGTCCTGCCCGAGGAGGGAGTTGAGGATCGAGGACTTGCCGACGTTGGGACGACCCACGATGGCGCAGCGCACCATCGCTGCTTGCTCGGCCTCCTCCTCGGCCGCCATGGGCAGCCGGGCAAGCAGCAGGTCCAGCAGGTCCCCCGTGCCCACCCCGGAGATGGCGCTCACCGGGACGGGGTCACCCAACCCGAGCCGGTACAGGTCATTCACCTCCAGCGCGTCCTGCCTCCCCTCGCTCTTGTTGGCGACCAGCAGGACCGGCTGGGGCGCGCGCCGAAGCTGGTCGACCACCTCCAGGTCGGCCGCGGTGATCCCCTCCCTCTGATCGATGAGGAGGCATATCAGGTCCGCCTGGTCGATGGCGGCCTGGGCCTGGGCCTGGGTGTTGGCGGGGAGGTCAAGCTCCGGCCCATCCCGGACCACCCTGTCCAGACCGGCGGTGTCGACCAGGCCGAATGTCCTACCGCCCCACTCGACACGCCCGTAGATGCGGTCCCGGGTGAGGCCCGGCTGGGGGGAGACGATCGCCCGCCGCTGGCCGGTGAGCCTGTTGAAGAGGGTGGACTTGCCCACGTTGGGCCTGCCCACCAGCGCCACCAGGGGCAGGGCCCCCGGAGTAATGGGGAGCGCTCGGTCCGCACCCTGGTGCCCGCGTCGGCGGACCCGCGAGGTTGGCGTCACCGGACCCGGCGCAGGTCTTCGCCGGTCATCTCGGCGGGCACTGGCAGCCCCATCACCGAGAGTATCGTCGGCGCCACGTCGCGCAGGCCGCCACCTCGCCGAAGCCAACCCGGCCCTGAGGTGAGGATGACCGGCACGGGGCTGGTGGAATGGGCGGTGACCGCGGCACCGGTGCCCTCGTCCACCATGCATTCGGCGTTGCCGTGATCAGCGGTCACCAGAAGCCGGTAGCCGGCGTCCTCCGCCGACTGGGCCAGGCGCCCCAGGCAGCTGTCAAGGAACTCCACGGCCCGGATGGTGGCGGCCAGGTCGCCGGTGTGTCCCACCATGTCGGCGTTGGCGTAGTTCATCACCAGGAGGCTGCTCTCCTCCCGTTCAAGCTCGGCCACGGCCGCGTCCGTGATGCCGGTGGCGCTCATCTCCGGCTTCAGGTCGTAGGTCGCCACCTTGGACGAGGGGACGAGGAGCCGGCGCTCCCGGGGGAAGGGATCCTCACGTCCACCG
>JAJZGN010000084.1 GCA_021798435.1 bacterium
CGGCAGCCAGGGGGAGAGGTGGCGTCCACCTCTCCCTCCGTGTGGATGGGAAACCTGCAAGTAAGCACCTGACCGGAGGCATCTGACCTCGACCGGTGAGTAAGGTGGCGGCGGCCGGTGGGGGGGGTCAAAGGGAGCGGCTCGGGAGGACCGGACGGCGGTCATCGGCGGCTGGCGGGCCACGCAGCAGGAGGCAGGGCCCGCCCGCTGGCCTGAAGACGGACGCCGGGCAGGGGTGATGGGCGTGCTCCATCCCAGATAGCCAACCGGCCAGTCGCCACCGCCAGGAGGCAGCTATCCTCCGGCACCCAGTGCGGCGAGGTAGCGGTGCAGAGCCCAGAACTCCTGCTTGTGGGACATCCCCCGGGCCAGGCGCAGGTACCAGCGCCGACCGCCGTGCACCAGCCGGGCCGGCACGGACAGCAGCCAGCGCCGCAGGACCTGGGTGTTGTGCTCCTGTCCCACCACCTGGATCTGTTTGTTGGTGAGGCTGCCTGAGGCAGCGACGCGGCTTCTTCACGCTCCCTGGCCACGTTGGCGGCGGATAGCATCGCGGCCAGGTTGGAGGCGATCACGGCAGCGGTCTGCCAGGCGTAGTTGGCCCGGCGGCGGCGCAGGGGCAGGTGGATCAGGCCGCAGCCCAGCTTCAGATCCTTGATCCGCTCCTCGATGTGGGCGAGGCGCCGCTGCTAGAACTCCATCTCCACCGGGTCCCCTTCCAGGTCGGTGACCATGAAGGAGTAGGTGTGGCCCACCATCCCCTTGAGGGCCAGCTGGAGCTGTCCGTGGGGGACAGTCCTTCTCCGCCGGCTCTTGGGACTCTGGGAGATCTGGTCGGCCTCCACCCGCACCCGGCGCACCAGAAGGCGCCGGGGCTCGTGCTCCCAGCCGGTGGGCGAGAACCTCCCCTCCGCCACCTCCGCTTTCTCCATCTCCCGGCAGGGCGGCCAGGCGGTGGGGGGGAAATGCCGCCGCGCCTCCCACATCAACTGGTCGCGGGGCACCACCATGCAGAACCGCAGCCGGTGCCGGCGGCACCAGGTGAGGACGGTCGCGCTGTAGAAGCCGCCGTCCGCCCGCAGCCGCACTTCCCCGTGCCCTGGAGGGAGGGTGCGCAAGGCCCGGGGCACCAGCCGGGGGGAGACGGGCTTGTCCGATCCCGATCCCGGCCGCAGAGCCGCAGCCACAACCCGGCGCCGCTCCGCCCAGGTGCAGAGCAGAGAGCCGAAGCTCAGCTTGCCCTCGTAGTTGTAGGTGGCCTCCTCCTTCTGCATCCCGTACACCTCGGTGGTGGTGGAGTCCAGGTCCAGAGTCACCGGATCCTGCTCACTCAGCCCCAGCAGCCGGTCCATCTCCACCCCCGCCCCGGCCAGCTCGGCCACCACCGCCTGGCAATGGCGCTGGGTGAACTGCGGCAGCAGCTGGCCGGCGGTCTCCGGAGCAGGCACCTCCGCCACCGCCCGCCCAGCCTCATCCTCGCGCAGGGGGTCAAGGTGGGCCAGGTGGCCGCCTCCCGCCAGGATCGACTCCGCCAAGCTCACCGGCAGCTCCCCGCCGCCGCCGCTGGAACTGCCGCACCCCCGCTACGGGGGCGTCCAGCCGCGCCACCAGATGCAGCTTCGAGTTCAGGTCCCGCGCCAGCAACAGCCCGGCATGGACGGTAAGAGTCGGGTCGTCGGCGCGTCGGTGAACCGTCGGGACGGATGCGCTACGCTTCACTCTCCGGGTGCCTCCGGCTTCGGCTCGATGGGCGTGTGACAACCCCCATTTTCCAAGTCAGAGAGGCACTCCTGCTATCTGCCCTAGACTCTCCCCCCTGCCGTTACCCACTCATCTCGGTCTGATAGGAGGCGAGCGCCGGGCGGTCAAGGTGAACGGCGCGACAGGTTGCCGTCACGCGCACATGCGTGGCGTGCAACCCCTCGGCATCAGGGCTCCAAACGAGATCACTCTGGGGCTGCCGGGGATGGGACTCGAACCCATACGGACTTGCGTCCGGCGGTTTTTAAGACCGCTGCGGCTGCCATTACGCCACCCCGGCGGAGTGCCGCTGAGTGGGCAGCGTAGCGGAAGTCGGGCTCGGCCGCGGGTCCCGGGCTCACCGCTTCCAGACTCAGCTACGCTGACCGGCGTGGCCGCCATCAGCTCCACCCCCCGCAGGCTGGTCCTGGTCCTGGGCTCGGGGCCGGACTCACCAGCGGCTCGGTTGGTCTCGGGACTGGCCGACGCCGCCGTGGCGGCCGACCACGAGGTCAAGGTCTTCCTCTTGGGAGAAGGGGTCCTGGCGGCCGGGCAGGTCGCCGGCTCTGGTGCCTCGGTGGCCCACTGCGACGCCGACTGGCGATGGAGGCGCGGGGGTGAGGCGCCGGACCCGCGGGTCTACAGGGGCAGCCTGAGGGACCTCGCGCTCTGGTGCCGAGAGGCGGACCGGGTGCTGCAATGCCGGTGACGCCTCGGGAGGTGGCGCTGGTGGCCCGAAGTGGGGGGTCGGAGGGAAGGTTGGCGGTGGCGCTCGCTCTAGCGCTCCCGCTGGGCGGCTGCGACGCCGTCCTGGTGCTGGAGGGCGCGGCTCGGGAGTTGGCCACTCAGCCCGAGATGACAGGTGCCCCGGGGCCGGATGAGGTGACCGAACAGATGGAGGCCCTACTGGCCGACGACGGCGTCGAGATCCTGGTCCGGGTGGATTCCGGGGAGGACCAGGCTCTCCTGCGCCGCCTGCGGCCGCAGGTGCGGACTCTGGGCGTGGACGCGATCGAGGCCCGATGCCGGCAGGCCCAACACTGGCTAGTGGTCTGAGGTGGGCATGGAGCTCCACCTGATCACCCGGGCCGGGGATCCCCGAGGCTGGCAGTCAGTGGCCTACGCCCTGAGGCTCGGGCGTCGGCCGCTGGTGGTCCTGGCCGGAGCCGCAGTGGCGGAGTCCGAGGAGAGCATCCAAGGTCTGGTGGGACACCCGGTCAGCGATGAGACGATGCCCATCCTGGCGGTGCGCGCCGACGCCGAGGAGCGGGCTGCCACCGAGCGGTGGGCCCTTGTGGACTACGAGGCGCTGCTGCAGCTGTTGCTGACCGCCGAGGTGGTGGTGTCCTGGTGAGGCCCGAGGGGTTGGCGGACGGCCTGTCGGATTTGGAGGTGGAGCGCTACAGCCGGCAACTGCTGCTGCCCCAGTTGGATGAGGCAGCGCAGCTCCGGCTGCGACGGGCCACGGTGGCGGTAGTGGGGTGCGGGGCGCTGGGCTCGGCGGCAGCCCCCTACCTCGTGGGGGCGGGGGTGGGCCGGGTTCTGCTCTTCGATCCGGACGTGGTGGCGCTGGACAACCTCCACCGCCAGGTGCAGTTCACCACCGCCGACACCGGTGCCCCCAAGGCGGAGCGACTGGCGGAGCGGCTCCGCGCGCTCAATGAGCTGGTCGTGGTCGAGCCGCGTGCCGTCGGGGGGGATCCGAAGGCGCTCAGCCCGGATCTAGAAGGTGCGGATCTGCTCCTGGAATGTACCGACGACCCGGCGGCCAAGTTCGCCCTCAACGACTGGGCGGTGGGTGCCGGGCGCGAGCTGGTGATCGCCGGGGTCACCGGCCTACAGGGGCAGGTGCTGGCAGTGGGAGCCAGGGGCCCCTGTTACCGCTGCCTGTTCCCGGCGCCCCCGGCCAGCGCCACGGACTGCCGTACGGCGGGGATCCTCGGGCCGGTGGCCGGGGTGGTGGGGGCGATGCAGGCTCTTCTGGCACTCATTTGGCTCACCGGCATCGGCCCAGCCAACCTCGAGGGACGGCTCTGGGACCTCGACGCCGGTACCATGCGCTGGCGCGAGATCCACTTCCCACGCGACCCCAGCTGTCCCAGTCACCGGAGGTGAGGGCTCTCCGCTCACCATAATTGGCGCCATGTCCGAGCGCCGGTCTCCTGGCGCGCACTGGGAGGTGTCCCGCTGATGACCGAGGACGTGGTGGGGATATTCGGCGGGTCGGGGCTGTATGAGCTCGTGGAGGGGGCCGAGGAGGTCCGGGTCGAGACCCCCTACGGGGCGCCTAGCGACGCCGCCTTCGTGGGCCGGATCGGCACCCGGAAGGTGGTGTTCATGCCTCGGCATGGCCGCCACCACACCATCCCGCCCCACCGGATCAACTTCCGCGCCAACCTCCATGCGATGAGCCAGATGGGCGTGACCAGGGTGCTGGGTCCGGCCGCGGTCGGCTCGCTGCAGGCCGAGCTGGCCCCCGGGGACGTCGTCATCCCCGGCCAGTACGTGGACCGGACCTGGGGCCGGTCGGACACCTTCTGGGAGGGGCCGGAGGTGGCCCACCTGGCGGCGGCCGACCCGTACTGCCCCGAGCTCGGCGACCTGGCCGAGGCGAAGGCCACCCAGTCCGGGAGGACGGTCCACCGGCATCGGACCATGGTCGTGATCCAGGGTCCGCGGTTCGGGACCCGGGCGGAGTCGGCCTGGTACTCGCAGATGGGGTGGGGGGTCGTGGGCATGACCGGGTACCCGGAGGTGGCGCTGGCCAGGGAGCTGGGCATGTGCTACGCCTCCGTCGCCCTGGTGACTGACTACGACGCCGGGCTGGAGGGCCGGCCGGACATCGCCCCGGTGAGCCACCAGGAGGTCCTGCGGGTGTTCGCGGCCAACGTGGATCGGGTGCGCTCCCTCTTGGTGGACGTGGTGGCCGCCCTGCCCCAGGAGAGAGGGTGCGCCTGCGCCAGCTCGCGCCTCCCCCCGGACGCTTCCAGGTGAGCAGGAGCCAACCTGCGGCCGAGCCGGAGCCGCGGTTCCCGCTGATCACCTCGTATGAGCTGTGGCGGCGGATGTGGTGGGTTCTCGCCTACGGCATCGTTGTGCTCCTGGCGGGGGAGGGCATCACCATCTACGGCCGCCACGGGCTCGACCCCAGCTTTCTCGTGGTGCTCGCCCTCTTCCTCATCATCCTTGGCTGGCTCTACCTTCGGCAGCGCTGGCACTACGTCTCCCTCACGCCCGAGGGCCTCCTCATCCGCCACTGGTTCCACCTGACCACCCTGCCCTACGAGAGCCTCCGTCAGGCGCGGGCCCAGCCCCTGGGGACCTTCTTCGACGCCCCCAGCCGGCGCTCGCTGCTCAGCGGGAGCCTCAAGCGGTACGCCTCAAGTCCGGTCTGCATCGTCCGGGTGGAAATGGACCACGACCGGCTGCTGGCGGTGGGTCGGGAGCTTGGCCGGCGCACGGTGCTGGATCAGGACCTCATCCTGCTGGTCCGGCGCGCCGACGAGCTGGACCGGGGGCTGCGCCCGCAGATCCGCCGCCGACCTCCCGCAGCGGCGTCCCGGCCCAGCCGGCGGAGGTGACGCTCTCCAACTGGCCCGCCGTACGGCGGGAGTGGCCGTACGCGCTGGCCGCCGCGGTGCTCTTCGCCCTCGCCGCCGTGCTGCTGCACTGGCCGCTGAATCCGCTGGTGGCGGTGGTGATGGCGGCGGCGGTCTGGGCGTTCTCCCTTCTGCTCCGCCGCCATCAGGACCTCACCGGGGTGGACGGGAGGGACCTCGCCATCGCCGGGGTGTTGGTGGCGGCCGCCCTGGCCGTTCGGCTGGCCAGTCCCATCTACCTGGACTTCCTCCAGGGCCACGTTGGCGTCACCGGGACTGTCTCCGCTCCGACCGGCGTGCACCGGGCCCCAACCCACGACGTCTTGGGGATCGGGGCGTGGGGGCTCGGCTATCCCTTCAACACCTCGGGGTGCACCCAGGCCCCCGTCGGGCCCCACAACACAGAACGCCAGGCCTGTGGGTTCGTGTTCGACGAGGTCTACTTCCCCGTGGACGCGCTCAAGAACCTCAAAGGCATCGACTACTTCGACCCCGAGCCCCCGCTCACCAAGCTGATTATCGCCGGGGGCATCAGCTGGCTGGGGTTCAACCCCTGGGGGTGGCGGATCATGTCGGCCATTCTGGGCAGCCTCGTGATCGGGGTCCTGTACTTCCTCGCCCGCCGTCTCTGGCGCCGGAGCCGACTCTTCCCGACCCTCGCGGCCCTCTTCTTCAGCCTGGATGGGCTGGAGCTGGTGGAGTCGCGGACCGGGGTGATCGACGTGATCGCGGTCTTCTTCGTGATGTTGGCCTTGTGGCTGTTCCTCCTCCATTGGCACGCCAAGACCGCCGCCCAGTGGCGCTGGACCCTCTATCTCACCGCCGCCGCCTCGGGGCTCGGGCTGGCCTGCAAGGCGGACATGGTGCCAGCGGTCGCGGTCATGGTGGTCCTGCTGCTCGGACGCTGGCTCCGGCCGCGGCTGCGGGCGCGGTGGGGGATGGGCGGGGCCGCTCGCTGGATCCTGCCGCCGGCTCCGGACGATCCGGAGGAGGCCTCCCGCCGCACCATGGTGCGGCAGCTGCGTTGGTCCTGGCATTACGTCGGCGCCCTGGTCGTGATCCTCTTCCTCTTCTACGCCTCCTTCTTCCGCTACTGGACCATCGCCCACACGCTCTACGTGAACTTCGCCAACCCCGGAGGGCCCACGGCCACCTGCACCGGGCTGGTGGAGAAGGCCTCGGTCTGCCGCCTCCCGGTGGCCATGCCCCTCTCCGAGTTCCACATCGGGCAGGTCGACTTCTGGCTGCCCACCGGCTTCAACCTCGGCCAGACCGTGGCCGACGTGGAGTGGAACAGTCTGGGGAGCCTGAGCTACCAGGCCACCCTCAAGGCCACCCATCCCTTCGCCTCCCCCTTCTACAGCTGGCCGCTGGACGCTCATCCGGTGCTCTTCTACGCGACCTACAACGGCAACGGGGTGAGCACCGTGGGGGGGCAGACGGTCTCCAACTACACCTGGATCACGGACATGGGCAATCCCGCCGTCTTCTGGCTCGGTCTTTTGGCCCTCGCGTGGTGCCTCTACCTCCTGGTCCGGCGCCGCGACCGGGTGGCCGGGTTCATCCTCCTCGCCTACCTCTTCGACTGGCTCCTGCTCTGGTCGTGGCCGTCCCGGATCCTGTTCTTCTACGAGTACATCGAGGCCCTCCCGTTCGTCTGCCTGGCCCTCGCCTACCTCTGCACCCGGCTCCTCCGTGGGCGGGTGGTGCTGCAGCTTGACCGGGCTCGCCTCGGAGGCCTCTCCCTGGCCCCGGTGGGCGGGGCGGTGATAGTGGCCGTGGTCCTCTGCTTCGCCTATTTCTACCCCCTCTGGACCGGCCAGCCGATCTCCTCGTCGGACTTCTTCCAGCACATCTGGGTCTCCGGTTGGTACTGACCGGCTGGCCGGCCCTAACCGTCTATTGGATTCTGGTCGCGGCTGCGGGCTGGGGGCTGACCGCCCTCATCCCGCTGAGGTGGCTGCCCTTGGAGCGGCTGGCCGCGGCGGCACTGACGGGATTGGTCGGTTCGACGCTTCTCGGGTGCCTCGTGGCGCTGGCGCTGGGGCCAGGTGCGGCCGCCGCCCTCCTTCCCCCGGCTCTGATCACCGCCCTCGCCTGCGCCAGGTTCCGTCCCTGGAAGCGCCGGCCATCGCTTGCTCGGCTCCACCAGGAGTTCAGCACGGCCAGCTTTCGCTGGTCCTTGACGATCGTGGCGGCCACCGGTCTCGGGAGCTGGTTCCTCTTCGCCCACGCCCTCCAGGTGGGGCCGCACGGCACCCTGGTGGCAGCTTCCAACCTCTGGGGGGACTGGTCGGTGCACACCAGCTATGTCCAGAGCTTTCATCTGGGCCACAACCTCCCTCCCCGGGACAGCGTGGAGGCCGGGACCGCCTTCCGCTACCCCTTCCTGGTGGACTTCCAACCGGCGCTGCTCGAGGCGCTGGGGCAGAACCTCGCCGGAGCGCTGGACATGCCTTCCTTCGTGGTCGGCTGGGCGGCGATGGTCCTGGTATTCCAACTCGCGACCAGGGTCACCCGCCGGCCGGCCGCGGGCGCGCTCGCCCTCGGACTGGTACTCTTCGGCGGCGGCCTGGGGTTCTCGGGAGCGTACGGAGACGGCTGCCAGCAGCTGGCCGTAAGCCGACCGGGGTTCGACTCCGCGGCCTGCACCCACCTCAGCGCCGCCACTCCTTCTGCGGTGGTGGCCTTCTTGGGGCACATCCCGACCGAGCTGACCCACCTTCCCCGCTTCTACGACGGCCAACAGCAGCCGGACCCGCCTCTTCCCGACCTCCAGTGGTACGAGCCCCTCCTGGTCTACTGGCTCCCCCAGCGCGACTTCGCCTTCGGGATGGGGATGGTGGCGCTGGGGCTGAGGGATC
>JAJZGN010000085.1 GCA_021798435.1 bacterium
GGTGGCCCCGGCCGAGGGGCGCCGCACCGAGGCTCCCCCGGATGGCTGCTCGGGCTTCCGGGGACGGCGCGCCGCGGCGCCGCCGCGGGCATCCGCGTCCGAGGGGCCGCCGCCCCGAGGCAGCTCACCGAACTCGGCCGCGAGTTTGGCCCGGGGAGAGTTCGCGGGGTACCACCCGGCCCCCGGGACCCAGGACGGCACCTTGAGCCCGCCCCATCCCATCATGGTGAACACCTGCAAAACCATCACCAGGCTCTGGGTGATCCAGTAGAGGCCGATGCCCTGGTAGAAGTTGAGGGCGAAGAAGGCGATCATCACCGGCATGAGGTAGGTGGTCTGGGACATCACCCGGTACATCTGCCGCTCCGACTCGCTCATGTCGGGGCGGGCCGGCTGCATCATCATCTTGGACTGCATGTAGGTGAGGATCCCGGCCAGCAGCGGGACCACCACCAGCAGGGGGTCGCCGGCGATGCCGCCCTTCACCTTGAGGGCGACGTCGTTGAGGTTGGAGATCCAGAGGAAGCTGGCGGCGTGGCCGTGCAGCCCCTTGGAGAGTTTCTCGATGACCAGGTAGAGGGCGTAGATGAACGGCATCTGGATGAGGAGCGGCAGGCAGCCGGAGAGCTGGCTGAAGGGGCTGAGGCCGTGGCGGCGATACAGCGCCATGGTCTCCTCGTTGAGCCGCTGCCGGTCCTTCTTGTACTTCTGCTGCAGCTCCTTGAGCTCAGGTCCCAGCCGCCGCTGGTCGGCCTGGATCTTCCACTGGGTGCCGATCTGCCAGCGGAAGAGGGGGAAGAGGGCGCCTCGGATGATCAGGGTGAGGGCTATGATGGCCAGCCCGAACGCCCCCACCGCGTTGGTGGGACCGAAGTTGCGGAACCCCTGCTCCAGAAGGTAGAGGATGAAGCCGACAGGGGTCAGGAGGACGTAAAACAGCACCGCCAAGAAGGGGTTGGTTGGCGGCGGCGACATCGGGTTGATCAGCGCCACCATCTCAGGTGCCATGGGCCACCTCCTCCTGGGGAAGGGGCACCGGATCGTAGCCGCCGGAGTGGAAGGGGTTGCAGCGGAGAATCCGCCGGCCTCCCATCAGCCAGCCCCGCCAGAAGCCGTACAGCTGGATGGCCTCGGAGGTGTAGTGGGAGCAGGTCGGCTCGTACCGGCATCCCCCCACCAGCCCCAGCAGGGGGCTGAGCGACACCTGGTAGAAGGCGATCAGCCAGAGGGAGAGCTTCTTCACAGCGCCCCAGCCCGGACCAGCACCCGGTGCAGCGCCTCCCCGAGCTCCGGGAACGAAGCCGGAAGCGCCGCCGCGGTGGGGATCACCACCACGTCAACCGGCCTCATCGCGGGGAGCTCCCGATCACAGAGGGCGCGCAGCCGACGGCGGGTCCTGTTGCGGGCCACGGCTCCCCCCACCCGCCGGGAGACGGCGAAGCCGATCCTGGGATCGCCGGCGTCGCGCAGGCGCACCTGAACGCGCACCAGAGGGTCCCCGGCGCCCCGCCGCTCCGCCCGCACTGCCGCGAAATCCCTGGAGCTGCGGAGGCGGTGACGCCTTCTCACCGCACCCGGGCGGGCGTCAGCCGGCGCCGGCCCTTGAGGCGCCGGCGCTTGAGGACGCGGACTCCCCCCGGGGTCGACATCCGGGCGCGAAACCCGTGCACCTTCCTCCGGTACCGCTTCTTGGGCTGGTAGGTTCGCTTGATGACCGCTCTCCTCTAGGCCGCCAGCCCTCCGCGGGACGCGGCGCAGTTCCACATCGCCCTGGGCGCGGACGGAGGAAGGATACCAGAGCCCGCCGGAAGCCACCCCGAGGGGATCCGCGGCCCCCGGCCTAGGGGCAGCGCCAGCTGCCCGACACCGATCCGGAGTTGGTCCCGAAGGTGGTGGTGTCGCCCGAAGACTGGACCGACGGCTCCTGGCCCACGGGGGGGCCGAACTGGATGCTGACGCTCCCGCTCATGCCGCCGCGGCCCACCTTGAGGGTCCCGACCCCCTGGTAGTTGCCGCTCAGGAACCCGGCTACATACTCGATCGGAGACCCGGTCCCGCGCACGGTCATGGTGACCGAGTCGGTAAACCCTCCCTCCAAGGGAGGGTCGTAGAGGTCCTGCCCGGGGCGGAGGTGGGAGAGGGAGACGGTCACCTGCTGCCCCTGGATCTCGCCTCTGACCTGGACATTTCGTCCCCCAGCCGAGCACGACACCTCGGCGCCGTGCCCGGGGAGGATCCCGAAGAGGTTGCCACCTTGGACCAGGAAGGAGTTGACCGCCAGGCCCGAGCCGCCCCGGCTGGGGCTCGGGCTCTGCCGCACCTGGAGGGTCCCGGTAGGACCCACGGCGCAGCCGCCCAGGGAGACCAGCACCGCCAAAGCGGCCAGCGCCCGGGCTGCCGAAGGCCACATCAGGCGGAATTTTAGCCCCGCCCCGGCCGCGCTGGCGAGGAAGCCATCGCTCCGCTTCCGGTTCACCGCTGGACGCGGGGCGATCCCAGGCGGGTCCGGAGGCATCTCCCGGGCTGCCGGTGGCGGCGGCCGCTTCGGGGCTCCCGGGTCATCGCCGGGACAGACCTGGGCCGCCGGGGCTCCAACCGACGACCGCTCTCTGCCCGAAGGTCCACCGCCGGCGTGGCCCTCCCGTAGACTGCACCGGGTGGCGACGAGGTGCCCGGAGTGTGGCTGCCTCAAAGAAGGCGGTCTCCGGCTGGCGGTGTGCGGCGATCCCGATTGCTGCTGCGGGCGGTTCGGGACCCGGGCCAAGTTGGAGTCCATGGGTGCCGAGCTGCTGGCCGCCTTCGAGGGCCGCGACATGGGGGCGTTCGGGGCGCTGCTGGCCGATGACGCCAGGTGGGGGGACGACACCATCCCCAATCGCTGCCGCAACCGCTCCGAGGTGATCGACACCTTCAGCCGCCAGATCGCAGCCGGTGCCGAGGGCGAGGTCACCTCCCTGGAGGTTGGGCCGGCGGGCCTTCTGTGCCAGCTCACCGTCACTTTGCCCGGGGGCAGGGGCCGGGACCGGACCGAGACCCTGTTCCATCTGTACCGGGTGAGAGGCGAGAGGATCGCCGAGATCGAGACCTATTTCGATCGGCGCTCGGCGGTGGCGGCGCTGGGCGCAGGGCTGGGGGGCTGACCGCCAGCGGCAGGGCCACGGATGCCTTCGTCTCCGTCCCGTGCCGCTCCGGCGCCCTCGCGGCCGAGTTCCAGCGCCTGGGAGCGCTGATACTCGCAGTGCCTGGTCAGACCAAGTGGATCTCAGGGCCCACCGCCTCCAGCCGAAACTGCTCTCGCCCCAAGCTGAGTAGAACGTGGACCACCACTTCATAGACCCCGGGCGGGAGGACGCGGCCCGAGAACCACCCCCTGGGCTCCAGGGCTCCGCGGCGGCGGATCCCACCCGTCACGGGCGCTCCCCACTCGGCGCGGCGGGGCTACTTCCAGCCGGCGATCGCACCGCCACGGTCGCCCTCACAAGATCGCCTCTCGCCACCTCCGTGGCGGCCAGGTGGATCTCGGCCTGCAGCCCAATGCCCTCCTCTCCGTCCCGCTCCCCCGGCCGACTCATCGCCCGGCCTGGCCAGGCGACCGCCTCCGGCGCTCCGGGCCCCGCCCTTGGCAGCTGCCCCCCAAGCCATGAGACTTGGCGGGGTGGCGAACCGGAGGAGGACAGCCAATGAGTGACAGCAGGGCGGGCGGAGGCGTGGCTCTCGGCCCCCATCGGCTGGAGGCGTTCAGCGACGGAGTGATGGCGGTGATCATCACCATCATGGCGCTCGACCTCAGGGTGCCCAGCTCCGCCACCTGGGGCGCGGCCGAGCACCGCCTGCCGGAGCTGCTCACCTTCGCCCTCAGCTTCACCTTCATCGCCATCTACTGGAACAACCACCATCATCTGCTGCGGGCCACCAGGGTGATCAGCGGCGGCGTGATGTGGGCCAACATGCACCTCCTCTTCTGGCTGGCACTCATCCCTGTCCTGACCGCCTGGATCGCCCGGGCGCCGGGTGAGACCGTCCCAGCCGCCTTCTACGGCATGGACGCCGCGGCCGCGGGCGCCGCCTACGCGATCCTGGTGCGGGTCATCATCCGCGCCAATTCCCGCTCCTCCGAGATCGCGAGGGCCATCGGGAGGGACTTCAAGGGTACCGCCTCCGTGGTTGCCTACCTCGTGGCGATCGGCCTCGCGCTGCTCGCCCCCTTCCTCGCCTACGCGACCTACGCCGGGGTGGCGATTATGTGGATGGTCCCCGATCGTCGGCTCTACCGACCTCCGTCCGCGCCTTCGGGCGGGGCGGCGGACAGGCCTCTGCCGTAGGGCGCCGGGCGGTCGGAGCAGCGCCCGCCTCCGAGGTGGAGCCAGCCGGCGCGCCACGGTCCCAGCGCGCGTCGGCCGCGAACCGGGCACCCGTCCGACCCTCCCGCAACCCCTGCGGGGCGCCGAGAGGGGCCGGAGGTCTCAAGTCAGCGGCCGACCCGGAGGAGGAACCCGGCTCCGGCTCATCCGATGCCCGGGCCGGCCGGCGCGATCCCGTCCCGCCGGCCTACTGCTGGTCTGGGCGGTACTCGCGCTCTCCGGTCTGGGAGTCGTACCAGACCCGCATCCGCTGTCCCGAGCTGGGGTCGATGAAGACCTCGTCAGTTGCCTGCGCGCCGCCACCGGCCTTCTGGCCGGCCCCGCGATACCGGTCCCAGCCGAATATGGCGATCACCGCGCCGCCCAGGATCACCACCAGGACGATCACCAGCACCGCGGTCACGGCTGCTCCCAGCGGTGGGTCACGGGGACGGCTCGCCGTCCGGCCACTCCAGCACCTGGGCCGTACCGTAGGCGACTATCTCGGTCATCGTCTTGCCCATCTCGGTGGAGTCGAACCTCATCATGGTGACCGCGTTGGCCCCCATGGCGGTGGCGTTCTGAACCATCCGGTCCAGCGCCTGGCGCCGGGCGTCTTCGTTGAGCTTGACGTAGGTGCCGATCTCGCCGCCGGCAAGGCTCTTCAGCCCGGCAGCGATGTTGCCGCCGATGCTGCGGGAGCGAACGGTGAGCCCGAACACCTGACCCAGGGTCTTGACCACCCTGGTGCCCGGCACGTTCTCGGTGGTGGTGACGATCACGGCTGCAGTCTACACCTCGCGAAGCAGCCGGCGGCGGCGCCGACGGCGGCCTGAGAGGGGGTGGTGGGCCAGTTTGGAGGAGGCTCGCCCGGGCCGGCCGGACCGCCACCCGCCGGGCGAAGGTCGTAACCTCGTGGCCATCCGCCCTCGGCATCCTCGAGGACGGTCTGGGGGCCAGCCTCCGGGGGCGGAGCGGTACCTTGGGGTGCAGTGAGGGTCAGGTGCTGGCAGTGGAGCTGGACGAGGGCGGCAAGCGGGTGAGCCGAGATGGCAGGGGGCACCCCGGGGGCGCTCCCGTCGGGCCTGCGGGCGCCGAGCTTCCATCGGGAGCGCGTTTGCCCGAGAGTCGCGCGGCAACTGGGGACGTGGCCCGGAGCCCGAGCCCGGCATGAGCAGCGGGCCGGCGCCGCGGCTCGAGGGCCCCAACTTCGTCGGCGCGCGCCTGCACTCCCCGGACTTCTAGAAAGCCCGCATCACCGATGGCCACTTCGCCGGCGCGGAGATCTCGGGATTCATCGAAGGCCTGTGTTCCCCAAGGCCCGCGTCCCGGGTGCTGCTCCCAGATCGATCATGAGGCCACCGGTCGCCAAGCACCGGCGCCATAGCTGGTGCCTGGATGGCCCGCAGGAGGCGCACGACATCGAGAGCGTCCGAGGTGAGTAGCCAGGGTCCCCGACGTTCACGAGGCGCTCCAGGCCGATACGCGGCCAAGTGCCCGGCCTAAGGGACCATCACCGTCCAGGCGGCTTGGACGGTGCCCCACTCGGAAGACGTGTAGGGACCCGGACCGGAGCTCCATTGGATCACCAGCCGGTAAGCGCCTGCTCCGATGAGAGGGAAGAGTCGGGTCTCGCGATCGACCGCCGGTGGCGGCCCATCTCCGGCCGAGAAGAGGCTGGAAGCCAAGACCTGGGTGGGCCAGGTACGCTGGCCCGACGGGGAAACCAGGTACACCCCGGGGTAGGCCTCGCCCGATCCGCAGCTCTTCGAGCCGGTAGCGGGCCAGCAGGCGTTCAGCCGGTCGATGAGCTGACCCTGGATCGCAGTTTGCACCACTAGTGCGTTCCCGCTCTGGGTCAGCTTGGTGACGGCGTAGTCGGTGCCTCCGGAGGCGACCGGCGCGGGCGTGGCCAGTGACATGGCTGAGCCCATGGTCACTGAGAACGGGATCGCCAGGGTGCCGCTGGCGGGATGCCAGTCCTGGGGGTTAGCGTTGGGGGTGCCCAGCGGCGGCTGGTTCCCGGAACCGGGACCCGGGCCGAGGTAGTACGGCCTGAGGGGGATGTGGAGGGTGAGCGCCACCTTCTGCCCCGCGGCCAAGCCCTGGAGGGGAGCGAAGAACTGCGCGAAGGCGGAGCTGGGGCACCCGTCCGACGACGTGAGCGGGTAGTTGGCTCCGCCGGACTGGGTCAGGTACATGTGGGAGAACACGGCGTCACACCTGCCCTGACCCGGAACTCGGACGAACACCGTGGTCCGCACCGGGTCGGCCGCGGCGCCCACCACGGTGACGGTGACGCCGTCGGCGGTGGCGGTGCCGCTCTGAGGCTGGATCTGAGTCGAAGGGAGGCCAGCCAGCTGGAGTTCGCCGGCCGTAATGGCCCCCAGCACCGGAGTGGCGGCCAAGGCCTGGGCATAGCCCGGGATCAGGTAGCTGGCGGCGCCGTTGAGCAGGAGTGCCGCCGCTGAGGTGGCGGCTGCCAGCGTTCCCCAGCCCACGCGCCGCCACTGGCGGCGGCGGTGCCCCGGCCCGCCCCGGGACCAACGGCGCCGGGTCCCGAGTTCCGCCAGGTGTTCGGGGACTGGGATCTGCAGCGTCCACAGCCGGCCGGCCAGAGGGTCGCCATCGAGTGAGCCCGGGTGGGTGTTGGTCATCTGCGTTCCTCCAAGGCGAGGCGGAGTTGGGCGAGGGCCCGCCGGGTGGCCATCACCGCGGCGCGGTCGGTGGTGCCGAGCTGGCGTCCGATCTCCGAGAACGGCAGACCAGCGCCAAAGCGAAGAGCGATCAGGGTCCGGTACCGCTGGGGCAGGGCGCGCACCAGCGAGAGCAGCTCCGAGTCGGCGATACCCTGGAGGGCCGCGGCCTCGGCGTCGGGGATGGTTGGGGGCTCCTGCTGTAGCCGCACGAGCAGGAACCGGCGGCGGCGAGACAGACGCCCTGCGTCGTGGGCGCAATTGACCACGATCCGCCAGAGCCATGACTCTATCGAGCCCCGGTCTGGATCGAATCGGTCCAGCGCCCGGATCGCCCGGACCAGGGCCTCCTGGGCCAGATCGGCGCTGTCTTGATCCCCCCGCGAGACCATGGCGGCGAACCGGTGAACTGGGGCCGCATAGCGACGCGCCAGCTCGTCTGCGGTTATCCCGGGGTCCCGGGGCACCGCGCGAGCCGGTAGGCGGAGGTCCATGATCCAGATACGGTCCCACGCGGGGCGATGTCACGGCCCCGTGTCACAGTCCGCCGCTGCTTCGCCCCGGGCGGGACGGCGGCCCGACGCCGTGGCGTCGGCTCCGGCGCGGGCGGTGGAGCGCCTCGCCAGCCGTCTCGGTGTGTCGACCGCCGCGCTCGCGTCCTACGGGGAGAGGGAGCAGACCCGCACAGACCACCTCGGTGAAGTGGCCGAGGGGTTGGGCTGGCGGAGCGCCGGCGACGTCGGACGCAAGGAGCTGGAGCAGTGCCTCTAGTCGATCCGGGTTCGCCTAGAAGCGCTATGGCAGGCCGCTGGCGCCCTGGTTGACTGAGGGCGACCCCACCCCAGGAAGTAGCGTACACCACCGTTTACGATGCTTTGAGCTCTGCTGTCCCGCCGCCGAGGCGCCCTGGCTGCTGTTCCAGGCCAGCTCAAGAGCACAGACATGCTGATGGTTCCGAACCCTGGCCACCGGAAGCCGTCTTCCCCTTGCTGTCGAGATGACCCGAGGTTATCGTGAGCGCGTGACTCCCGGCGAGCTGGTCCGTGCCCTGTACGAGGCCTACCAGGATCGAGACTGGGCGCGCGCTGCCACTTTCCTCCATCCCGAGGTCGTCTT
>JAJZGN010000086.1 GCA_021798435.1 bacterium
GATCCGGCTCTGCCGAAGCCACTGGTCCCGCCTCGTCTCCCACTTCATGGTCGGCAGCGCCCGCGAGGGGGGCAGATGGCTTTGGGGCGGGCATGGTGGGGCCGCCTCCGCAGACTTCGCAAGGCCGTTTGGCCCAGATGCGAGGGGAGCTCCCGTCTGGACAGGAGCGGGAGATGCGGGGAGTCGGCCCGACCTGCCTGCCGGCTCCCGTCGGTGCCGGCTCCAGCTAGCCCGGGAGACCTCGGAGCCAGTCCGGCGGCAGGGTCCGCCGCGCCACCTCCAGGATCTCGGGGCCTCCCCTCTCGATCGTCCAGTCGGGCACCAGCAGGGCCGCCCCCAAGAGCAGGTAGGGACGCTCCAGAAGGGCGGGGTGGGGGAGGCGGAGGCGCGGGTCCGAGCTCTCCTCCCCCTCCACCAGGATCACGTCCACGTCCAGCCGCCGGGGCCCCCTGCTGATGAGCCGGAGGCGCTCCCCCTCGGCCCCCTGGGCCACGGCCAGCCATCCGAAGAGGTCGGGTGGACCCTCGGCCAGGAGCAGCTGATTGAGGTAGTCCGCCTGCGGAGGGGCCCCGATCGGCGCCGTGTTCCACCGCGGCGCCTCGGCCAGGACCCGCACCCCTGCCGCGACCAGACTGGCGACCGCGGCATCGAGGTTGCGCTCCCGCGGGCCGAGGTTGGACCCCAGCGCCAGCAGCGCCCGCCCCGGGCGGCCTATGCCCCGGCCCCCGTCGCGCCCCTCTGCAGCCGGTCCACCACCCGGAGCACGTCGCGGATCTCAGCCACGTCGTGCACCCGGACGATGTCGGCTCCGGCGGAAGCCGCCCAGGCCACCGTGGCCGCTGTCCCCAGCAGCCGCTCCCCCACCGGGCGGTCGCCGAGGAGCCAGCCGACCAGCGACTTGCGGGAGGTCCCGACCAGGAGAGGGCAGCCGAGCAGCTTCAGCAGCGGCAGAAGGCGCAGCGCGGAAAGGCTCTGGGCCGGGGTCTTGCCGAATCCGATGCCGGGGTCCAGCACCACCTGGGAGCGCCGGATCCCGGCCCTGGCGGCCAGCTCCACCGACTCCTGCAAGGAGGCGGAGAGCTCCCCCTCCAGGTCCGCGTACCGGACCCCCTCCTGGTTGTGCATGCAGATCACCGCGGCGCCGGCGGCGGCGGCCACCCCCGCCATCCTAGGGTCGCGCCGGAGGCCCCAGATGTCGTTGACGGCGGAGGCGCCGACGCCCAGGGCGGCCGCCGCGACCTCGGACTTCCAGGTGTCGACGAAGACGGGCACGCCGAGCTCCCCGGCCAGGGCGGCCACCGCCGGCCGCACCCGCCTCAGCTCCTCCTCCACGGGGACCGGCTGGTGGCCGGGCCTGCTGCTCTCCCCCCCCACGTCCAGGGCGTCCGCCCCCTCGGCCACCAGTTGCCGGCCCCGAGCCAGCGCCGCCTCCACGGAATCGCCCACGCCATCTCCGCTGAAGGAGTCCGGGGTGACGTTCACCACCCCCAGGATGTAGGTGCGGGCTCCGAAGCGCCACGACCGCCCGCCAAGGCGCAGCGCCCGAGGAGGGCCCTCCATGGCCGCCGCCACCCGGCCCAGCTCCGATCGCAGGGCCCGGGACGTCAGCTCCCCGGCGAGGGCCCGCAGCGCCGCCGGGCCGGCCGTCACCGTGAGCAGATCCCCATCCCCCTCCACTTGGCACCCGGACGGGATCCGGGCGGGAAGGAGCGGGCCCGCCCCCGGAAGGCGAACCCTCGCCCAGGGGCCCTCGGGACCGAGGCCGCGCGCCAGGGGGACCGTCTTGGGGAGCGGCATGGCGCCAGTTTGACCGACCAGGGGGGGCCCGTTGGATCCGGCGCCGGGGTCACCACCGCCGCCCCAGGGCCCACGGCGCCCGGCCCCGTCTCCCTAGAATCTGGGGAGCATGGCGGAGGAAGGGGAACGGCCCATGCTCAACCTCGCGATCCTGGGCCACAGCCACGACGGGAAGACCACCCTGGCGGAGGCGCTCCTGTTCGCCGCCGGGGCCATCCCCCGAATGGGCTCGACCGACCAGGGGAGCGCGGTCCTGGACTTCGAGCCGGAGGAGCAGCGGCGCCACATCTCGGTGCAGCTGGCGATGGCCACCCTGACCTGGTCGGGGCGCCGGGTGACCCTGCTCGACACCCCGGGGTTCCAGGACTACGAGGGGGAGGTGCTGGAGGCGCTGGCGGTGGCCGACGCGGCGCTGGTCACGGTGGGCGCCAGCTCGGGTAGCCAGCTGGCGGTCGGGACGGAGTCCGCCTGGAGCCACCTGGCGGAGCGCAGGCTGCCCCGGATAGTGATCATGACCAAGCTCGACAAGGAGCATTCCGACTTCCGCGGTACCCTGGCCGGCCTGCAGCGGCTCAGCCCCCGGCCGGTGGCGGTCCAGCTGCCCATCGGAGAGGAGCACGACTTCCGGGGTGCGGTGGACCTCATCACCGGAAGGGCCCTTCTCTTCGACGAGCGCGGGGGCCAGCGGGAGGAGGATCCGCCCGCAGATCTCATGGGAGCGGTCCAGGAGCTGCGGCAGCAGCTGGTGGAGGCCGTCTGCGAGACCGATGACCGGCTTCTGGAGCGCTACCTGGAGGGGGAGGAGCCGGCTCCCGAGGAGCTGCGTTCCGCGCTCCGTCAGGCGACCGCCGCGGCCAGCATCGCCCCCCTTCTGGTGGCGGCGCCGGCCCGGGCGCTGGGGGCGGGCGCCATCCTCCACCACCTCGCCAGCTGCCTGGCTCCTGAGGAGCAGTTGGAAGCCGACGGCCCGCCGGTGCTCCACGTCTTCAAGACCATGGCCGACCCCTTCGGCCGGGTCACCTACTACAAGGTGGTCAGCGGCACCCTCCTGCCGGACGCTCACCTGGTCAGCGTCGGGAGCGGGCATGAGGAGAGGCTCGCCCGCCCGCTCCGGCCCAAGGGAAAGGCCCTCGAGCCTCAGGAGCGGCTCTCGGCCGGGGAGCTGGGGGCGGCGACCAAGCTGCTGCACACCAACACCGGGGACACCCTGGGTCCCCGGGGGACGGCTCCCGGTCCCGCCATCGAGTTCCCTGTCCCCTCGTACACCATGGCCATCCGGCCCAAGAGCAAGGGGGACGAGGAGAAGATCCATGCCGGGCTCGCCCACGTCCTGGAGGAGGACCGAACCCTGCGCCTGGAGCGGGAGCCCTCCACCAAGGAGACGCTCCTCCACGGCCTGGGGGACGTCCACCTGGAGGTCACCCTGGAGAAGCTTCGGCGCAAGTACCAGGTGGACGCCGTGCTGGCCACCCCCAAGGTGCCCTACCGGGAGACCATCCGGGGCACGGCCCGCCAGCAGCACCGCTACAAGAAGCAGTCCGGCGGGGCGGGGCTGTACGGCGACTGCACCCTGGAGCTGGAGCCGCTTCCCCGGGGCGCGGGCTTCGTCTTCGAGGACAAGATCTTCGGCGGCTCCATCCCCCAGCAATTCCGCCCCTCGGTGGAGAAGGGGGTGCAGCAGAGCCTCGCCGAGGGGGTGCTGGCCGGGTATCCCCTGGTGGACCTCAAGGTCCGGCTGGTGGACGGCTCCACCCACCCCGTGGACGGGAAGGACATCGCCTTCCAGCTGGCCGGGGCGATGGCCCTCCGGGAGGGGGCCGAGAAGGCCGGGCTGTACCTCCTGGAGCCGGTGATGGAGGTTGAGGTCATCGTCCCCGAGGAGACCATGGGGGATGTGATTGGACACCTGAACTCGCGCCGGGGCCGGATCGGGGGGATGCTCCCGGCCGGGGACGGGCTGGAGCGGGTCTCCGCCCAGGTCCCCCTCGCCGAGATGTACCACTTCCCCATCGAGCTGCGGGCCATGACCCAGGGGAGAGGGCGCTACCAGATGCAGTTCCATCACTTCGAGGAGGTGCCCCCCCAGGTCGCCCAGCCCATCATCGAGGCCAGCCGCGCCGGCCATTCCAGGGAGGCGGCCGCCTCCTGAGCAGGAAGTGGCCATCCGGGGTATAGTTGCACATGCAAGTATCTGCCGTCTGAGCTGGAGCGTCCCATGCCCGCCATAACCGCCGACACGATCGCCCTGCCCCGCCTTCCCCAGAGCGAGGGCCCAGAACGCCCGGTGATCTCGGTGACCACCGCACCCACCGGGCTGGAGGGGGAGGGGTTCCCGGTCCGGCGGGCCTTCGCCGGGGTCGCCCAGGGCCGCCTCGACCCCTTCGTCCACATGGACCAGATGGGGGAGGTGGAGTACCAGCCCGGAGAGCCCAAGGGAACCCCCTGGCATCCCCACCGGGGGTTCGAGACCGTCACCTACATGATCGACGGCACCTTCCAGCACCAGGATTCCAACGGGGGCGGGGGGCTGATCACCAATGGCGACACCCAGTGGATGACCGCGGGGGCGGGCATCCTCCACATCGAGCGGCCCCCGGAGCCGCTCATCGCCAGTGGCGGGCTCTTCCACGGCATCCAGCTCTGGGTGAACCTACCCAGCCGGCTCAAGTGGAGCCCGCCCCGTTACCAGGACATCCGCGGCGGCCAGGTGCGGCTCCTGGGGTCGTCCGACGGCGCCTCCCTGGTGCGGCTGATCGCCGGCCGGCTGGGGGGCCAGGAAGGCCCGGGGGTGACCCACACCCCGATCGTGATGGTGCACGCCACCATCACCCCGGGCTCCACCCTGATCCTTCCCTGGCGCCGCGACTTCAACGCCCTCGCCTACGTGCTGGCCGGAAGCGGGGTGGCGGGCGGCGCCCACCCGGTGCGCTCCGGGCAGCTGGCGGTCTTCGGAGACGGAGAGGGCCTGCGGCTGGCGGCGGACACCCACCAGGAGAGCCGCCACCCGGCGCTGGAGGTGCTGGTGCTGGGGGGCCAGCCGATAGGGGAGCCGGTCGCCTGGTACGGGCCGTTCGTGATGAACACCGAGGAGGAGCTCCGCCAGGCCTTCGCCGACTACCGTGCGGGCAGGCTGGGCCAGATTCCGGCAGCTCACCTGGACCTGGGCACCCCGCTGGCGCCCTGAGGGCGGCCCCATCGCCGCCCTCAAGGGCCACCCCAGGTCCTCGGGGGATTCGACTCGGCCTCGGGTGCTGGCTCCGGGGCCAAGGTGTATCGTATGTGATACGCATTTTCCCGGTCGAGTGAGGAATAGTCAGGGTGAACGAGCAGGCGGACCATGCCCCGGGGATGGAGCGGCCCGACCTGTTGAAGGTGCTCGAGTCGGCGGGGCGCCTTCAACAGTCGGTGCCGGACGCCGTCCTCGTCGGCGGCACGGCCGCGGCGCTGTGGGCTGGCCATCGCACCTCCGCCGACCATGACCACGTGCTGCGGGACCTCCGAGATCGGTTCAGCGCCGTCCTCGGGGCCATCGAGGCGACCGAGGGATGGGTCACAAACAGGATCGTTCCCGGCAAGCTGATCCTCGGGGACCTTGGTGGGATAGAGTCCGGGGTCCGGCAGCTGCTCCGGACCCGTCCTCTCGAGTTCACCCGGGTTGAGCTGCCGTCGGGAAACAGCGTTGCCGTGCCGACCCTTGAGGAGACCTTGCGAATCAAGGCGTACCTCATTGTCTGGCGGAATCAGGTCCGGGACTACCTGGATGTAGCCGCCTTGGCCGCCCGTCTCGGTGTGTCCACCTCCGCCCGCGTTTTGGAGCAGATCGACCAGTATTACAGCGACCAGCGTGGCCCCGAGCCCCAGGGGGTCGCCACTCAGCTGGCTCGACAGCTGGCGGATCCGCGACCTGCGGACCCTTGGACCACCGGCCAGCTCGGCAGTTACAAGGATGTGGAAGAACGTTGGGCCAGCTGGAAGTCCATCAAGGACGTCTGCCGCTCACTGGCCGCGGAGATGACGCGGTGAACTCCCTCAAGTTCCGCAACATCACCGCCTCCGTGGACGACCCCGTCGAGGCCTGGCCCTTCGAGGGCATCCTGGCCGCCGTCGAGCGCGGCACGCTTCCCGACTGGCGGCGGCTGGCCGCTGCGATCCGGGACGACCCCTTCGGCCCAGTCGCCCAGCAGGTCCTCGTGGCAGTGCGGCTGTCTCGGCCCTACGGCACCACCGAGCTCTTCGAGGAGATCGTTAAAGGCGCCCGCCGGGAATTGGCCGCCGCCGAACGCGAGCTGGTGGCGGCCCGGGTCCGGGAACTCGTCAAGCAGTCCGGGCTCCCGCGCTCCGAGTTCGCCCAACTGGTAGGCACCTCCCGTCCCCGCCTTGCCACCTACATCTCCGGCCGGGTGGTCCCCTCGGCTGCCCTCATGGTCCGGATGGGGATGGTGACCGACCGGGCGAGGGCCGCGGCACACCGGATGACCCGAGGAGATGCCCCGCCTCCCGAGGGCCGCGACCGGCGCTCCTGAGACCGGATGACCCCCCTCTGCGCCTGGCATACTTCCCGGGTGCCCCAAGGCGATGTCCCATCCCAGCGCGAGCGCCCTGAGGCGCTTCCCGAGCGGAAGTTCGGCTCGGGCCAGATGTTCGTTCCCCCGGAGGACGACCCGCGCAGCCCGGGCGGCTTCCCGGAGGAGCGGTCCCTCTTGGAGGGGTACCTGCGCGACTACCGCCTCACTATCGAGATGAAGTGCTCGGGGCTGGATGCCGCGGACCTCGCCCGGCGCTCAGTGCCACCCTCCAACCTCTCCCTTCTGGGGCTGGTCCGGCACCTCGCCGAGGCGGAGAGCTTCTGGTTCCGGGAGGTGCTTTCCGGCGCGGCTCCCAGCCCGCGCTATCGCCGCCCGGACGACCGGGACGCCGCCTTCAACGATGCGGCCCCGGATCCCGCCCAGGTGGAGGCGGCCTGGGCGGCCTGGCGGGAGGAGGTCCGGTTCTCGGAGAGGTTCGTGGACCGTGCGGCGAGCTTCGAAGTCACCGGCACCACCCCTGACGGGATGGTCCTGAACCTGCGCGAGGTGCTGGTGCACATGATCGAGGAGTACGCTCGCCACGCCGGGCACGCCGACCTCCTGCGGGAGCGGATCGACGGCCGGGTGGGTCTCTGACCGAAGGTAGCGATCGCCGCGGGCGGCACCTGCCTCAGGATCGGCCCTGACGCTGCTCTTGCACCCCGGTGGCGCTCACCGTCGGCGGCGGTCACCTCGGACTCACCTCTGCGGGTCCGCCGGTCCCAGCCCCCCTCCCGTCAGCGCTGGTGGAGGGAGATCCAGAGGTCCGGCTTGAAGAGGGACGCCAGCGCCAGCGGCCAGTACCTCGGGCCGTGGCAAGTGAAGTCGGCGGTCTCGTTCTCGCCCACCTCGAAGGCGCGCTCGGGGCTGCGGTAGCGGCCAGAGCGGAGCTGGACTTTGTGGGGGCCGGGGGGCACCGCCACCTCGACCACCTCGCGGGTGGCCAGGGTCCCAACCCGCTGGCCGTCCACCTCGATCTGCCAGCCCTCGCCCTGTCCACCGATCCCCAACCCGCTCCAGACCCGCTCCAACCTCAGCGTTCCGTCACTCATGGTCGACACCCCGCACCATCTCGATCCTGCGCACCGTGCCCGGCGGTTGCCCGCCGCCGCCGCCGCCACCTCCCGCCCGGGCCCGGGCCCCGGTGATCAGCCGCTCCCGGTCGAACATCGCCGCCACCACCCGCCACATGGCGATGTCGATCACCAGGAGCCCGAGGCCGAACCCCACCGCGACCGGGACGCTGGGGCTCAGCACCTGGAAGGAGACCAGCGCGGTGACCGCCAGCGGAGGCAGGCTGGCGAGGGTCCCCAGCTGCTGGGCGATCCGGACATCACTGGCCCGGGCCGAGATCCCGGTGCCCACCGCTATCGACCACCCCGACAGGAGCGGTGCGAACAGCACCTCGGCGAGGATCTCCGGTCCGTTGGAGAGGGTCGCCACCACCGTCTGGTTGGCCGCGAACAGGTGGGCACACAGCAGGACCACCCCGAAGATGACGTAGGAGACCAGCACCGACGGGACGATCGCCGCCAGCGCCTTGCCCAGGAGCAGCTCGGCGCGTCGCACCGGGGTGGTGAGCAGCGGCTCCAAGGTCCCCTGGTCGCGCTCCCCGATCACCGAATAGGCGGCGATGGTGGAGGGTAGGACCGCGGGGACGATCAGCATCAGGAGGAAGGTCACTCCGACGACCTTCTGGACGGCGCTGGCGGGCGTCGAGCTCCCCAGCCGGAAGATGTCCACCAGGGGCTCGACGATGAAGATCCAGGGGAGGGCCACCATC
>JAJZGN010000087.1 GCA_021798435.1 bacterium
CCTCGGGAATCTCCGGAGCCGCCCCGCTCTGGCAGAGCTACATGGAGCAGGTCCTGTCCGGGCAGCCCGTCCTCTGGTACACCAAGCCGGCCGACGTCGTCCAGGTCGGGTCCGGCCCCTACCCCTACTACTACCTACCCAACACGGTGAGCTACGCCAACCAGAACGTGAACTGCCCCCCCGCCTACCGCTCGGGGTGGAACGGCACCTGCTGAGGATCCTCGGAGAGGCCGGCCAGGACGGCGGCCGCCAACCTCTCTGGCGAATCGGACTCCAGGGCGTCGGGGAAGTGACAGCAGACCTCGCTGACCCCTAGGTCCAGGTAGGCCTGGAGCTGTTGGGCGCAGCCTTCCGGCGTCCCCACCAGGCGCCGGGCCCGAAACTTGGAGCCTTCCTCTCCGTGGCGGTTGAACCGCGCCGCCAGCCGGTCCGCCTGGACCTCCGTCTCCCCCACCAGGCAGTCGAGGACCACAGCGACGCGCACACTGTGAAGCGGACGGCCAACCTGGCGGCAGTGCTCGGCGAGAACATCCAGCTTCCGCGAGACGCGATCTGGAGGGCCGAAGAGGCTGCAACCATCGGCGTGCCGGGCCACCTGCCAAAGGGTGAGCCGCTCACCCCCGCCGGCGATCCAAATCGGGGGGCAGGGTTCCTGCGACGGCCGGGGGATCACAGCGGCGCCGTCGATCACGGTGTACCGGCCCTCAAAGTGGGTGGGCTCCCCCGTCCAGCAGGCCCGCAGCAGCTCAGCGGCCTCCCCGGCGGCCAGGATCCGCTCCCGCAGCGCGGCGGTCGGCAACCCGAACGCCCTCAGCTCCCGGGCGTCGGAGCCGGCCCCCAGCCCCACCTCGAGACGGCCCCGGCTCAGGACATCGAGGTTGGCGAGCTGGTGCGCGAGCGGCCCGAGGCGGTGCCGGGGAAGCGCCAGGCACATCGTCCCCACCCGCACCTGGGTGGTGGCCCAGGCGACCACCGCCAGGGCGATGAGGGGATCCAGCATGGGGCCCGGAGGCCCCGGGTCCGCGGACCGCAGGTGGTCATACACCCAAACCGCACCGAAGCCGGCTCGCTCGGCCCTCAGGGCCACGCCAACCATGGTCTCGAAGTGGCGCTCAGGCGCCTCGGGGGGGAGGTCGTGCCGCCAGCCCTGGGGGAGGAAGCACCCCAAGCGAAGCTGCGACCGGGTCACCGGGATGCAGCGGCAACCCGCTCGAGGGGCCGGGGCCGCACCCTGCGGGCCGGACCCCAGAGGCCCTCGAGGTCGTAGTAGGCGCGCTCCCCGGGGAGGAAGATGTGAGCGATCACCGAGTCGAAGTCGAGGCAGACCCAGGAGCCCTCGTCCATCCCCGCTCGGCTCAGCGGGTGCTGCCCGGTCAGCGCCGAGGCCTCGTCCATGGCCTCCGCCACGGCGCGAACCTGGCGGTCGGTATCGCCCTCGCAGATCACCAAGTAGTCAGCCATCGTGGTCTTGCCCCTGAGGTCGATCCGCACCACGTTGCGGGCCTTGCGCGAGAGCGCGGCATCGGCGATCAGCCGACTCAATTGCAGAGGCGTCATCTGGGGGCGATTATCCCATCGGGGACACCCCCCGACTCCGGCGGCTCCCGATACAGTCCGCGCTCACGGATGTACCGGATGACCGGGGCCGCCAGAAGGCCCTCGGCAACCTCGCCGCGGCGAAGCCTCGACCGGACCCTGCTCGACTCCACCTCGGACGCCCTGAGGGAGACCAGCTCAGGCTCGGAGCCCACCCAGCCGTGGTCCCTCAGCTCCTCGACCGCGGCCCGGGCGCCAATCCGGGCCCCGGGGCGGTCGAACACCACGAGGCGGGCGAGCCTCGCCACCAGGTCGGGGCGGTGCCAGCGCCAGAGGCCGCGAGCGGCGTCCGACCCCAGGGCCAGGAGGAGGCGCCGCTCCGGGTCCCCCTCGACCAGGCGCGCGAGCGTATCCGACGTGTAGGAGGGACCGGGGCGCACCACCTCCAGGTCTGACACCGAGACCAGGGGGTCCCCGACCTCCTGAACCATCAGCTGGGCCATGTGCAAGCGGTCCTCCGGTCTGGCGCTCGGAGCACGGCGGTGGACGGGGTGTCCATTGGGAACCACCAGCAGCGGCAGTTGAAGCGCGCCGCGCAACCCCACGATCACCTGCTGATGGCCGAGGTGCGGGGGGTCAAAGGTGCCCCCGAAGACCACCAGGGGCCGAGCCGTCACCTCTTGGGGCCCTCGGGCACGAAGGTGAACTCCACCTCCCCGATCTCGACCACGTCGCCCTCGGACGCACCCGACGCCTCGAGCTGGGACTCCACCCCGAGACGCCGGAGCTGTCTCTGCAGCCGCGTCACCTCTTCCGGGTCGTCCAGGTCAGCCGCCGCCACCAGCCGAAGCACACCTTCGCCGCTGACCCGGTAGTGGCCTGCGGCGCCCTCCACGAAAACCTCCGGGCGCGCAGGGCGGGGACCGGGATAGAGTCGGAATCCGCCGGCGTCCACCGGCTCCCGAGATCTCGCCAGGCCGAAGGACTCCTGAAGGAGCGCCTCCACTCCCTCCCCGGTGAGGGCCGAGACCGCAAGGACCTGGGAGCCCGATTCGATGGCCTCCCGCAGCGCCTTCAGCACTCTGGCCCGTGCCCGCCCCGCCACGAGGTCCACCTTGTTCGCCGCCACCACCCGCGGGCGGGCGGCGAGATCCTCGTCCCACGCCCTCAGCTCCAAGTGGACCTCGGAGTAGGCCCGCACCGCATCCTCCGGGCCGGAGCTGGCATCGACGACCTGCACCAGGGACCGCGTCCGTTGCAGATGGCGGAGGAAGCCGATACCCAGACCCGCCCCGAGGTGAGCGCCCTCGATCAGGCCGGGGACGTCGGCCACCGTGATCGTCCGGCCGCCGTCCAGTTCGGCGACCCCCAGATTGGGGGACAGGGTGGTGAAGGGATAGTCGGCCACCTTGGGTCGGGCGCCGGTGAGTCGGGCCAGCAGGCTGGACTTGCCCGCATTGGGCAGGCCTACCAGGCCCAGGTCCGCGATCAACCGGAGCTCGAGTCTGACCGTCGCCACCGTCCCCGGGCCCCCCAGCTCCCGGTGGCGAGGGGTCTGAGCGACCGGGGTGGCGAAGTGGGTGTTGCCCCAGCCTCCCCTCCCACCGGCCGCGACCACCAAGGCGGCCCCCGGACTGACCAGATCGGCCAGGAGACGGCCCGTGCCCGAGTCGAACACCATGGTGCCCGCAGGGACGGGGAGACGGATCGCCTCGCCATCGGCGCCGTGGCGCCTCGAGGGCCCCCCGGGCCCGCCCGCCGCAGCCCTGAACCGCCGCTCCGTCTGGAAGCGCTGCAGGGAGGCCTCGCCCGGATCAGCGACCAGCACGACATCGCCGCCGCGCCCCCCGTCCCCGCCGTCCGGCCCACCCCGGGGCACGTACTTCTCCCGGCGAAGGCTGTTGGACCCCGCTCCGCCCTTGCCTCCGCTCAGGTGGAGCTCGACCTCGTCGAGGAACATCAGGACCGGCTGACGGCGGCCGGCGCTAACTCAGCCGGCGTGGGCAGGGACGGGCTGTATCGCGACCCGGGTGCGGTCAGTGCGGTAGGGCTGGTAGATCACCTGGCCCGCCGTGAGCGCGAACAGGGTGTGGTCCCGACCCACCCCGACCCCCGTACCGGCGAGGATCCGGGTCCCCCGCTGGCGAACCAGGACGGCGCCGGCCAGGACCTCCTCCCCGCCGTAGACCTTCACGCCGAGCCTCTGGGCCTGGCTGTCCCGACCGTTCCGGCTGCTCCCTCCACCCTTCTTATGAGCCATCGCCGCCTCCCTCCTCGCCCTCCCTGGCGACCTCGGGGGCCGCCTCGCTGGCCGGGGCCCGGCGCCGCCGCGGCGCCTTGGCCAGCTTCGTCGCGCCGGCAGAATCCCCCGCAGCCTGCGGATTGACCTCAGGAGCCTCGGCGTCGGCTGACACAGCCTCCGCCACCTGGGCGGGACCGGCCTCCTGAGCTGCTGGCGCCGACCTCTTTCGGGGCCGGCGCACGGCGGAGACGCGGCTCTCTGCGCCCGGCCGCTGCCCGGGACCGAGGACCTCCTCGATCCTCAGCTCGGTCAGCTCAGCTCGGAATCCCATGGTGCGCCGGTAGCGCTTCTTGGGCTTGTACTTGAACACCACGACCTTGGGGCCGCGAAGGTGGCTGACCGCGGTGGCTGTGACCCTCGCCCCTTCCACCCGCGGCCGGCCCACGGCCGTCTCCAGGCTGTCCCCGGGCTCGGCCACCAGCATGCGCACGTCGGCCAGCTCTACGGCCTGGCCCTCGGCCACAGCCATGCGGTCCACCACCATCCTCTCGCCGGGCCGCGCCCGGTACTGGCGCCCCCCCACCTGGACTACCGCGTACATGCGAACTCCCGAATTGAAGCTGTGGCCGGGGCTCCGCAGCCCAGGCGGAAGCTGCCGCCCCTAGGCGCGCTCAGTTGCGCAGTTTATCAGACCCGCCCGGGAGCGGCTCAGGGCCCGGTGACCGCCACCGGGGTGAGTGCCGAGTAGTTGGTCTGGATCTCGTTCTGATTGCTCGACCCGGTGCCGGTCACGACCGTGGCTGAGGCCTGGTACACCCCGGCGCCGACATCGGGGAGGACCCGGACCTCGAAGGTGATGGTTAGGACCCCCGGCCCGCCGGACCCCGCCCCGGGAATGTCGAACCCGACCCAGTTGGGGATCACAGATCCGACCACCGGGTAGGTGACGCCGCCGGTGCTGGCGTTGCCCGAGGTGGAGACGGTCGACTGGTAGTCGAAGTCGGATGGAAGGGTGACACTGAGAGTCGTGCCCATGGCGGCCCCGCTGCCGGTGTTGGTGAGGGTGGCCACGTAGGTCAGGGCGGAGCCGGCCGTGACCGTCGATGGGCTGGCGCGGAGGCTGAGGCTGAGGGCCGGTGCCGGGGTCACCTGAAGTGCCAGGGGCGTCGCGGTTAGGGTCCCTGAATACCCGGTGGCGAAGACCTGAGGAACCAGGGTGGCCGACCCACTCCCCCCGGTGGCATCCAACTGCGCGGTCACGATCACCTGGCTGGGGAGGCCCGGAGCTCCAGCTCCGATCGTCCAAGAGCCCCAGGTGAGAGTCGCCTGCCGCGACACCGGGGAGATGTCGGCCGAGCGCACCGAATCCCCGTTCTCGGTGACCGACACCGTGTTGGCGTAGGTGAAGCCGCTCGGGACGGCCACCCGAAGAGTGACCCCCTGAAGTGAGCTGCTGCCGACGTTGGTGATGGTGATCTGCACATCGGTGGAGGATCCCTGCGCCACCTGGTTGGAAGCGGCGTTGCCACCCAAGGCGACCACCTGGGTTTGAACCTTGAGCCCTTCGATGGCAGGAGCTGACCCGCAGCCCCCCAGCGCACCGCCCGCCAGCATCAAAGCCGGAGCGGCGACCGCCAGCCCTCCCAGCCGTGGCTTCAGCGCCCGCCCCCGGCGTGGTTGCTGCTGGCCAGGGGGCGTCTGGTGTTGGCGTACTTCCCCACCGGCACCGAGCGGTCCGGGGCGGTGGGCAGCGGGTCGGGGTAGCCCACCTCGCCGAGCAGCCGCATGGCCAGTTGACAGTCGAGGCCGATCACGGTGTCGGTCCTGCCCCCAATCGCCTCCACCAGGCCCCCTCCCAACCCCTGCACCGCGTATCCGCCGGCCTTGTCGAGGGGTTCACCGCCGGCCAGGTACTGCTCCAGCTCACCCAGGCTGAAGTCCCGCATCCGCACCGCCGATCGCGATACCCCGATCCGCTCCTCTCCGGTCGCCGGGGCGAGGGCGCACACTCCGGATAGCACCACGTGCCGCTGCCCACGCAGCTCCAGCAGCATCTCCCGGGCTCGCTGGACCGTCCCGGGCTTGCCCAGCGGACCGGACGACCCGACGACGATCGTATCGGCGGCCAGGATGCAAACCGGACCTGGACCGACCGATGCCGCCACCGCGTGGGCTTTGGCTCGGGCGATCAGCTGGACCGCGAGGTCGGTGCAGACCCCCGGGGGCAGGGACTCGTCGATGTCCGGCGCCACGGCGCGGATCCGCAGCCCCAACCGCTGCAGCAGCTCCCGGCGCCGCGGGGAGCTGGAGGCCAGCACCAGTTCGGTCAAGGCAGCTTCCTCGGGTCCCGGCCCCTCGAGCCGGCCTCCCCCATGGCGCAGGTCGACGAGGTCGGGTTCACGGGATCCATATTCTACCAGCGTGCGAGGCGATCCCCCGCCCCCAGCCGGTACCGGCGGCCCGCACGGCGACCCCGGCGGCACCGCCCAGCGCCGAAGCGGCCACCCCCCACGCCGCCAGCCCCACCACCACCGGCCACCCGGCCATGGCCGGGATGAGGAGGAAGGCGCAGGCCCCTCCGAGCGTAGTCCAGCGGACCGCCCCGGAGGGCGACCCGGGGCTTCCCGCCCAGAGGGGGAGGGAGCCCAAGATGACGACCGCCACCGAGACCCGCCCGAGCTCCGCGCCCAGGCCCCGGGCCGAGAGCACCGCCGCCCAGCCTGGGCTGCGGAGGATCAGGGCCAGACCCAGCAGCAGTAGGGAGACAAGGGCGGGGTACAGGACCTCGCGGCCGGCGCGGCCGCTCCCCCCCGCCCTGGGCGCCCCCCAGAGCACCCCCAAGACCGTCATCGGCAGCGATGCCAGGGGCGCCGCTGCCAGCCCCAGGCTCCCGAGCTGCAGGAGCGGACTGCCGGGCCAGGGCAGGGACAGCGCCACCAGCCCCGCCCCGGTGACCACCGCCAGGGAGGGGAAGGCAGCGGATGCCAGTGGACGTCCCCGCCCCAGATGAAAGGCGACGAGGGCGGCGGCCGACGCCCCCAGCAGGCTGACCCCGCCAGGATAGATGGCGAGGCCGGCCAGGAGTGCCAGCACGAGGAGCAGGTGGCTCACAGGTGGACCCCGAATACGGCCGCCAATGCCTGCTGGGGAACCACCCCGATCACCAGGCTGGCCACCGCCACCAGCAACGCCACCGCCTCCCGGGTCCGTCCGCCGGGGGAGCGGCGAGGGGCCTGGGTGGCCGCCCTCATCCCCAGCGCCGAGCCGGCCAGCTGCAGCCCCATCACCGCCAGCAACCAGGTGGCTAGGGTCGAGCTCACGGGCGCCGCTGCCAGCACCAGCAGGAGGCGCCCCGTGAACCCGCCGAACGGAGGGGTCCCAGAGATCCCCACCCAGGCCACCAGCTGCGACCGCCGCCCCGCGTCCTCACTCAATACCGCGCCGCTGAGCCAGTGGGCCAGCAGCAGCACCAGGACCGCCCCCAGGGCGGTGATGCTGCCGAGTCCGACCGCCACCGCCGCCAGCCCAGCGTCGGCGGCGGCCACGCTCCAGTAGCGGGATCCCGGGTCCGCCACCAGCCCGTGCAGCGACCAGAACACCGCCGAGGCCACCCCCAGTCCGATGAGCAGCTCCTGGAGCGGCAGCTCAATGGGGTGAGGGGAGGCGGCCACCAGCCGCAGCCCCAGGACGGCGCCGATGGGGAGGAGCCACACCCGCCAAAGCGAGGCTTCGGCGGCGCCCACCCGCCTCGAAGCCCCGGGGATGATGGAGAACGGGATGATGCCCATCAGGCTGGCGACGGCCCCCGCGTAGAGGATCGCCACCAGGATCCCGGGGGCCGCACCCTGCTCCACCGATGGGGTGATCACCGCTCCCACCAGCAGCGCGCCCATCGCCAGGAGCGCCTGGCGGGCCAGGCTCCGCACCGCCAGTTGGGGGCCGGCGGAGCGAGCCCAGCGCACCCAGACGACTCCCAGTGCCCCGCCGCACCCCAGAGCCACTGAGACCAGGCCCGTCGCGCTGAGCACTACCATCGCGGGCACCGCCAGCAGCACCGAAGTCGCCGCCAGCCCGGGAGTGGTCCCCTCCCCGATCGCCGCCTCCAGAACCTGGGCCGAGAGGGCCGCCACGAGCACACCGGCAGCCAGGCGGGTCGGGGCCAGGGACCCGATCTGCAGGTCCGCAAGCGGCCTGGGGAGCGCCGGGGCGGTGGCGGCGGCCACAGCGGAGAACGCGACGACCGCAGTTGCCCCCGCCAGGACCACGGCGAGCCGAGTCCGCGAACCGGCCCCCAGCCGCCAGACCACCGGAGCCAGGGGCAGGGGCAGAAGGAAGGAGAGGGCCAGCGCCAAGCTC
>JAJZGN010000088.1 GCA_021798435.1 bacterium
CCCTCCCCTGGCGGACCCCCGCCCTGGCGGCCTCGGCCCGCACCTTCGCCTCCTTCTCGGTGGCCACCACCAGGAGCCGGTCCCCCGCCACCGCCACCTCAGGTAGACCGGCCACCTGAGCGGGCAGCCCGGGAGAGCAACCGTCAATGCGCTTTCCGGTGTCGTCTATGAGGTCCCGGACCCGGCCGGCGACCGCCCCCACCACGAAGTGATCCTGGCGGCGCAGGGTCCCTTCCTGTACCAGGACCGACGCCACCGGACCACGCCCTCGATCCAGTTGGGAGTCGATCACCACGGCCTCCGCGGGAGCCTTCGGATCGGCCATCGGGGGATTCAGGTCGGTTACCAGAAGGATCATCTCCAGGAGGTGATCCAAGCCCTCTCCGGTCTTCGCTGAGACAGGGACGCTCACCACGTCTCCGCCGAAGTCCTCGACCACCACCCCGTGCTCGGCGAGCTGCTGCTTCACCCGGTCCGGGTGCGCATCCTCGAGGTCGATCTTGTTGATGGCCACCAGGATCGGGACGCCGGAGTTTCGCACGTGCTGGATGGCCTCCTCGGTCTGGGGCATCACCCCGTCGTTGGCAGCCACCACCAGCACTGCCAGATCGGTGATGTTCGCGCCCCTGGCCCGCATGGCCGTGAAGGCGGCGTGGCCCGGGGTGTCGATGAAGGTGATCAGCCTCCCCTCCCGCCGCACCACCGAGGCGCCTATCCGCTGGGTGATGCCGCCGGCCTCGCGCGCCGCCACGTTGGACTCGCGGATGGCATCCAGTAGGCTGGTCTTGCCGTGGTCGACGTGCCCCAGAACCGTCACCACGGGAGGCCGGGGCGAGAGGCCGGTCCGGCCCTCTTCCCGCAGGACTCTCCCGGTGACCGACGCCTCCGGGATGGCGGCCTCGGCCAACTCGATCTCTAGGGCTTCGGCCACCAGCCGGGCGGTGCCGAGGTCGATGGACTGGTTGATGGTGGCCAGGATGCCTCGCTGAAGCAGGGCCTTCGACACCTCTGCGGAGGAAACCCCGAGAGCCTCGGCCAGGGACTTGACCGTGAGATTGGCGGGGAGTTCCACCCTCTTCAGCTTTGCGATTGCACTTCCTCCTGCCCCTGAACGGGGCCCCACCCGGTCTCTGGGGCTGAATGGGAGATCATACCGGCCACCAGGCCAGCCACACGCTCTGGAACTGGCACTCCGGTCGGAAGGCGCAGCGCCCGCTGCAACGCCTGCCTGCGCCTGGCCGCCTCCCAGCACTCCATCTTGGCACAGATGTATGCCCCCCGTCCGGCGGCACCCCCTCCGGCGTCCACGTCCAGGGTCTCACCGATCCGGCGCAGCCGGATCAGCTGCCCCTGGGAGCGAGTCTCCCGACAGCCCACGCAGGTCCGCAGGGGTCGATGCGCTGGAGCCTTCGGGAGGGGCCCGGGTCCCGGGACCGCCGGGCTCACATCCGGCCCAAGCTGGCGCGGTGGACGGAAGACCTCGCCACCGCTGACTCCGCCACCTGGATCACTGTGCCGTCTCGGGCACCCTGATGTCGATGCGCCATCCTGTGAGCCGGGCCGCCAGCCGGGCGTTCCGGCCCTCCTTGCCGATCGCCAACGAGAGCAGCTCGGGAGCCACCTCGACCACCGCCCGGTGCCCTTCTTCGTCGAGCCTGACGCCGACCACCGGTGCCGGGGCCAGCGCCCGGGCCACCAAGGTGGCAGCGTCATCCGCCCACTCGACGATGTCGACCTCCTCCCCCGCCAGCTCTCCCACCACAGCCCGGATCCTGGTGCTCTTGGGTCCGATGCAGGCGCCCTTGGGGTCGAGGCCGGATCGAAGTGATTCCACCGCGACCTTGGCCCGCACCCCGGGCTCCCGGGTGACCGCCCGGATGACGACCTCACCGGCCGCGACCTCAGGGACCTCTATCTCCAGGAGGCGGCGCAGCAGCAGCGGGGAGGTGCGCGAGGCACGCACCTCGATCATCTCGGGCCCGCCGCGGCGGGACTCCAGCAGGACAACCTTGAGGTGCCGGCCGAGCGCCAAGCGCTCACCGGGAATCTGCTCACTTGGGCCCAGCACCGCCTGGAGATGGCCGGCCCGCAGGAACCAGGTGCCGCCGGCCCGGCGCTCCACCACCCCATCCATCAGCTGCCCGCGGTGCTCGACCGCCTCCGCGGCCAAACGATCGCGCCTCGTCTCCTCCAGCTGCCGGGCGAGACGGACCCGGGCCAGCCGGGCCGCCCGGGCCACAACCTGGGGTGCCAAGGAGAGCGGCGCCGACTCCCCCTCGCCGATGGACACCACCTCCACCTCACCCCCGGCAGCCAGCCGGACGGCGACCTGGCCGGCGACCGGGCTCCCGGCCTCCGCCAGCGCCTCGGAGAGGGCGAGGGACACCTCCTCCATGAGCCGAGCGGGGTCGACACCCAATTCCTCCCGGACCGCCGCCAGCGCTGAGTCCAGGCCGCCCGGGGAGCCGCCCCGCGGGGTCGTCAAAGGTCCACCACCACCTGGACGGAGACCAGGTCTGACCGCTCCACCTCGATCCGCTGGGGCCGGCCGCTACGGCGCCGAGCCTCCAGCCCCAGCAGCCGGTCCGAAACCAAGGTGAGACGCCCCTCCATTACCGCCTCCTGGCCGGATCGCGCCACCACGACCCGGAGGCGGCGCCCAAGGCTGGCCCGCAACTCCTCCTCGGTGGCCAGGATCCGCTCCGCCCCTGGGGAGCTGACCTCCAACGAGTACCGGTCGGGGAGCTCGGCCTCATGCGGGTCGAGCACCTCGGAGATCGCCAGGCTGGCGGCACCGCACTCGTCCACGGTGACCCCGCCGGGACGGTCCACGGTCACCCGCAAGGTCGCCCCGCGGCGGCCCCCAGCCCAGGAGAGCCCGAGCAGGGTGAGACCGAGATCCAGGACCGGAACCTCCACCAGGCTCCTGAGGCGGGCGGGCTCGATCTGCGACCCGGGTTCTCCCTTCACCACCACCCCACGGGGGGCCAGCCCTCAGCGCCGGGTGGCGGGGATCGCCGCTACCCGGGACCCGCCGGCCCGGCGAACCACCGCCTGCCGGTCCAGCTGCCGCCAGGCGGTGAGGAGGGTGGCAGCGTTGAAGATGGAGGAGTAGGTGCCTGAGAAGATGCCGATGAGCAGGGCCAGGACGAATCCCTGCACCGAGGCCCCTCCCAGGAGCACCAGGGTGAGCAGCACGAAGAGCACGGTGAGCGAGGTGTTCAGCGACCGGGACATGGTCTGGGCGATCGAGAGGTTGACCACCTGGTCGAAGGTCATCCTCGGCCCCTGGACTCGCAGGTTCTCCCGGATCCGGTCGAACACCACGATGGTGTCGTGGACTGAGAAACCGACCACGGTGAGCACCGCGCTGACGAAGAGGGCGTCGACCGAGCCCAACTGGCTGAAGTGCCCCAGGATGGCCCACAACCCGACCAGCACGAAGACGTCGTGCAGCAGGGCAGCCATGGCACAAAGGGCGAACCGGCGGGCGCTGATCATCGTCTGGGAGAAGCGGAAGCCCAGATAGACCGAGATGAGGGCCGCCGCCACCACCACCAGCAGGACCGAACTCACCACGAGGCTGCTGGCGATGGTGGGGCCGACCGTGCTCTCACTGAGGTTGAGGGAGCCGGAGTGGTCCTTGGTGATCCCGAAGTGCTGGTCGAGGGCCTGGTTGATCCTCGTGAGCTCGCTGGCCGCGATCGGCTGGGTGGTGATCGAGTAGTAACTCTTCGACTCCGAGAGCACCTGAGGGTGGCTGGGGCGGTAGGTGTCGGTGACCACCTTCTGGACCGCGGCAGCGGTGGTCGGCTGGTGCAGCTGCACGCTTATCGAGTCCCCCCCGGTGAAGTCGATGCCCAGGTTGAAGCCGGCAAACAGGATGGTGATGATCCCGGGCACGATCACGATCAGCGAGGCCGCGAAGTACCAGTTGCGGTGAGTGACGACGTCGAAGCGGCTGCCCGAGCTGAAGGTGGTCTTGAGACGGTCGGTGGGCAGGATCCGGGTGTAGAGGGTGGGGCGGCGGGCGAAGGCGAACCAGCGCTGGACGTAGTGGAGCAGCGAGTGGGTGATCACGATCGCCGAGAACATGCTCACGGCCACCCCGATGAACAGGGTGAGGGCGAAGCCCTGCACGTCCGAGGCCCCGAAGAAGTACAGGACGGTGCAGGTGATCATGGTCGCGATATTGGAGTCCCGGATCGCCGGCCAGGCCCGGCGGAAGCCGTATTCGACAGCCAACTCCAGGGGCCTCCCCTGGCGCAGCTCCTCCTTGGTTCTCTCAAATATCAGCACGTTGGCATCGACGGCCATCCCCACGCTGAGGATGAAGCCGGCGAGGCCCGGCAGGGTGATGACCACCGGGATGAGCTCGTAGACCGCCAGGACGATGAGGGCGTAGCAGATGAGGGCCACGCTGGCCAGGAAGCCGGGGAAGCGGTAGTAGGCGATCATGAAGATGATCACCAGCGCCAGCCCCAACGCCCCGGCCCGAAGGCTCTGGGCGACCGACTGCCGGCCCAGGGTGGCGGACACGGTGGTCGACTGCAGAACCCCGATCTGGGCCGGTAGCGCCCCGGCGTTGATGTCGTTGACCAGCGCCTGAGCCGAGTTGAAGGTGAAGTTGCCGGTGATCTCAGTCTGGTTGCTGCTCGGCCCCTCGACGCAGGGCGCGGTCAGGACCTCGTTGTCCAGGAAGATCGCCACCTGGGCTGCCGGGGGCGGCGGAGTCGAACAGGAGCCGCCCGTCCCGGTGGTGCTGCAGAGGGGATTGTTGGTGCAGGCCTTGGTGGTGACCTGGCTCCAGACCGACGCCCCCTGGCTGTCGAAGGTGATGTCGACGGCGTAGCCGCCGCCCGGATTCTGGCCCACCGCCGCCGAGGCCACCGCGGAGGCGGGAAGGTTCTTGATGATCTTCCAGTGGTAGGCGGCCCCGGTGGACGACACCGGGTAGTAGGTGGTGCTGTTGAACTGACAGACGGCCTTGGCATGCCCCTGGGGGAAGCACGTGCTGGGGACCAGCTGGTTCTGGTCGATGCAGGTCTGGGTGGTGCAGGTGCCGGGTTGACCGTTGACAGTGGGAGCCCCCGCCACCGCCACCGCGAAGTGCAGCTGAGCGGTGGACCCCAGGGTCTTGAGGGCCTGACCGATGCCCACCCCGGGGAGCTGGACCAGGATCTGATTGCTCCCCTGGGCCTGGACCTGGGTGTCGGCAACCCCGAGCGAGTTCACCCGCCGCTGGATTATGGTGAGGCTCGCCGACTGCGCTTCGGCGAGGGTCTTCCCCTTGGGAAGGCCGGTGCGGCAGCCGATCCCCGGGGGGTTGTTGGGCCCAAGGCAGATGGCGAGCGTAAGCGAGGTGCCTCCCTGCAGGTCGAGGCCCTTGTGGATGTAGGGCTGGGCTCCCAGCAACGTCGGGTGCTGGTTAGCCGGATAGGAGGCCGCGATCGCCTTGTGGCGCACCAGCAGGTTGTAGATCTGGGGGTAGGCGTCCACCACGATCGCCCCCACGACCAGCACGAAGACGAGCCCCAGCCACCACCGGTTGATCCGGATCAACTGCTCTCAGCCCGCCGCAGTGAGTTGCTGGTCATCGCGAGTTCTAGATTCTAGCCGTCCGGGCTCGCCGCTCCCCCCCTGGCCACGGCCGCGCGGCCCTCAATCCCCAGGGAAGAGCGGGGGCTCAGGGTGCGGAGCGACAAGATGGGGAGGGGGCGCCATCCCCAGATGGCGGTAGGCGCCCGCGGTGGCCATCCGGCCGCGGGGGGTCCGTTGCAAAAGGCCCAGCTGGAGGAGGTACGGCTCCACCACCTCCTCCAGGGTGTGGGGCTCTTCGGAGAGGGCGGCGCCCAGGGTGCCGAGCCCCACCGGCCCGCCGCCGAAGCTCGTGCAGATGAGCCGCAGGAGGCGCCGGTCGGAATCCTGGAGCCCCAGTGAGTCGACCTTCAGGAGTTCCAGTGCCGCCTCCGTGGCCTGCCTTGTGACCGCGCCGCCCCCGCGCACCAGGGCGAAGTCCCGCACCCGGCGCAGCAGCCGGTTGGCGATCCTCGGAGTTCCCCGGGACCGGGCCGCGATCAGCGCCAGAGCTTCCTGGTCCGCCGCCACCTGGAGAAGCCGGCCCGAGCGCGAGACGATGGCGAGCAGCTGGTCGGGGGTGTAGAAGTCCAGCCGGAAGGTGGCACCGAAGCGGTCCCGGAGTGGAGCCGACAGCATCCCCTCACGGGTGGTGGCCCCGACGACCGTGAAGCGCTGCAGCGCCAGGCGCATCGTCTGGGCCCCGGCCCCCTTGCCGGACACGAAGTCGAAGGCGAACTCCTCCATCGCCGGGTAGAGGCTCTCCTCCACCGCTCGCTGGAGCCGGTGGACCTCGTCGATGAAGAGGATGTCGCGCTCTCCAAGGCTGGTGAGCAGGCTCGCCAGGGCGCCCTGGTGCTCCAGAGCCGGCCCGCTCGTGACCCTCAGGTTCACCCCCATCTCCAGCGCCACGATGTTCGCCAGGGTGGTCTTCCCCAACCCCGGCGGGCCGCAGAGCAGCAGGTGCTCCACCGACTCCCGGCGCATGCGAGCTGCTTCCAGGAGGATCGCCAGTTGATCCTTGACCTGATCCTGGCCCACGAACTCGGAGAGCCGCTGGGGGCGCAGCTGGCGATCAAGCTCCGGCTCGTCGGCGCCGACCTGGGGCTCGTAGATCCCGTCGGGCTCGCTCACCGCCGGACCTCCTTGGGGCCGAGCCGCTGCAACGCGTCCCTCACCAACTCTTCAACCGTGTGCGGCTCCTCCCCCTGGGCGGCGAGACCAGCTCCGACGGCCTCCCGAGCCTGCTGGGCGGAGAAGCCGAGCTGGACCAGCGCCTCGACCGCCAGCTCCACCGGAGCGCCTCCAGACGGCGCCCTGCCCAGGGGCGGGACGATCCCCATCTGGTCCACAGTTCCCTTCAGCTCCAGCACGATCCGCCGCGCGGTTTTGACACCGATCCCCGGGACCGCGGCCAGCACCCCGTGGTCCTCGGAGGCGATGGCCCCTGCCAGGACGCCCCACTCGGTGCGCGAGAGGATGGCGAGCGCGGCCTTGGGCCCGATCCGCTCCACCCCCAACAGGTGCCGAAAGAACACCAGCTCCTGGGGGTCGAGGAAGCCGTATAGGGAGATGGCGTCGTCCCGGACCACGGTGTGGACGTCGAGCCGCACCTCCCCCACCGCGGCGCGCAACTGGGCCGCCGTCCGCTGGTGGACGAACACCTGGTAGCCGACACCGCCCACCTCGATCACCACCGACTCCTCGTCGACCCTGCCCACCTCACCCCGGAGCGAGGCGATCAAGCGCGACTCGCGGCGAGCGCCAGGCGAAGCCCGCTGGCGTGCTGGTGGCAGATCCCCACGGCGCAGGCATCGGTGACATCGTCCGGTGAGGTCGGTACCTTGGCCCCCAGAATCAGTTGGACCATCCTGGCCACCTGGCGCTTGTCCGCCGATCCGGAGCCGGTGACCGCCCGCTTCACCTCGCCCGGGGTGTACTCGGCAACCTGGAGCCCGCGGCGGGCGGCGGCGCAGAGCAGGACGCCCCGGGCTTGGCTGACGGCCATCGCCGTGGAGACGTTGCGCCGGAAGAAAAGCCTCTCGACCGCCACCACCTCGGCCCCCGCCATCGCCAGCAACTCCTCAGCCTGCTGGGAAAGCGCCAGCAGCCGCTGGGGCTCGCCCAGTTGAGCGGAGGTGGTGAGGCAGCCGGAGGCTTGCAACCGCATTCGCCCTCCCCCACCATCCACCAGCGCCCAGCCGGTCAGGGCCAGGCCAGGGTCAAACCCCAGGACGAGCAACACCGTTCCTAGGCAAGGGACAGGACGCGACATGCGTCTGTCCGTGTGCTCGGACCACCGGTCGAGGCGGTGGGCTCCGGGGCGGTCCCGGTTCCTGCTTCACGGCCACCTGCCGGTCGAGGCCCGGGCTTACAGTCGGCTCCACAGGCAGTTAGCGTCTCCGCCGCACTGGCGGTGACGGCCGGGTGAGCCCACCCAGCCAGGTTGATCGCCGCGTTGAGGTCGCGGTCCAGCTCCAGCCCGCAGCTCTCGCAGCGGTAGGTGCGCTCCGAGAGCGCCAGCTCCGGTTTGACCGCACCGCAACCCGAGC
>JAJZGN010000089.1 GCA_021798435.1 bacterium
GTACTCCACTATCGAGCCCTGCCCGCCCGCCACCCCGATCTCCCGGATGATCCCCAGGGCCAGGTCCTTGGCGGTCACCCCCTGGCCCAGTTGGCCATCCACGCGCACCTCCAGGGTGGGGGCTGGGGCCTGCCAGAGGCACTGGGAGGCCAGCACCTGCTCCACCTCGGTGGTGCCGATCCCGAAGGCGAGCGCCCCGAAGGCGCCGTGGGTGGCGGTGTGGGAGTCGCCGCAGACCACTGTCATCCCCGGCTGGGTGAGGCCCAGCTCCGGGCCCACCACGTGGACGATCCCCTGACGGCGGTGGTAGAGGTCGAGGAGCGGGATGCCGGCCGCGGCGCAGTTCTCCGAAAGCTGGCGCAGCTGCTCCCTCCCCACCGGGTCCGGGGTCTCCCGGGTGCGCTCCCAGGTCGGGACCAAGTGGTCCATCACGGCCAGGGTGAGATCAGGACGGCGCACCCGGCGCCCCGCAGCCCGAAGCCCCGCGAAGGCCTGGGGGGAGGTGACCTCGTGCACCAGGTGCAGGTCCACGTACAGCAGCATCCGCTGGAGCGGGTCCCCAGCCACTCGGTGGGCGTCCCAGATCTTGTGGTAGGCGGTGCGCTGGGCATCCAAGGGCGGTCCCTCCATCAGGCGGTGCTGGATTGGGGCGCCCGCACTAGGGGATGGCGGATCGCCCACTCGTAGCTGTCGGATAGGGCCTCACGGGAGGCCTCCAGGATGTTGGCAGAGCAGCCGACCGTCGTCCAGCGCCGGCCGCCGTCCGAGGAGTCCACGCCCACCCGGACGGTGGCTCCGGTGCCCCGGTCACCATCGATGACTCGCACGCGGTAGTCGACCAGCTCCACCTGGGCGAGCTCAGGAAAGTGGGGGACGAGGGCTCTCCGCAGCGCCGAGTCCAGGGCCGCGACCGGGCCCAGCTCCTCGGCTGCGGTGTGGACCACCACCCCCCGGACCTCAACCTTGACGCTCGCCTGGACGCTCCGGGCCCGGGCCGGCCCTCCGCCGTTCGCCACCACCAGCGAATCGAGGACGGCGAACGGCGCCGGGTCATCCCCCAGCTCCCGGCGGGCCAGGAGTTCGAACGAGGCGTCGGCGTCCTCGAACGCCCACCCCGCCTCCTCCAGGCCCTTGAGCCGGGACACCAACCGCTGACGCCGACCCGGGTCCAGAGGGGGCAGCTCCAGCTCCGCGAGCTTGGCCGCCACGTTGTGAGCCCCGCTCTGGTCCGAGACTACGGTTCTGGTGCGGTTGCCCACCAGCGCTGGGTCCACATGCTGGTAGGCGCCGCGGTGGCGGGCCATGCCGTGGGCGTGCAGCCCTCCCTTGTGGAGGAAGGCGGCCGCCCCCAGGTAGGGGCGCTGAGGGTCGGAGGGCCGGTTCGCCAGGGTGTCGAACTGGACCGAGAGCTGGGTGAGCCCACGAAGCATCTTCGGGGCCAGGACCCGCCGGCCCAGCTTGAGCTGGAGGTTGGCCGCCACCACCGGCAGGTCGGCGTTGCCGCAGCGCTCGCCGCAACCGTTCACGGTGCCCTGGACCATCGTGGCGCCCGCCTCGACCGCCGCCAGCGATGCCGCCACCGCCACTCCCGAGTCGTTGTGGCAGTGGATCCCGACGACCGGCCCGAAACGCCCCACCACCTCCGCCACCGCCTCCGCGATCGGCCCGGGCAGGCAGCCCCCGTTGGTGTCGCAGAGGGTGAGCCAGCTGGCGCCCGCCCCGGCCGCCGCGGCCAGCGCCTCCAGGGAGTACCGGGCGTCGGCCCGGTACCCGTCGAAGAAGTGCTCGGCGTCGAAGACCACCTCCCGGCCCTGGCGCACCGCCAGCTCCACCGACTCCGCGATCATCGCGAGGTTCTCCCCGGCCGAGCAGCGCAGGACCTGATCCACCTGCCAGCGGGAGGCCTTGCCCACCAGGGCCACGGCCGGCGTGGCCGCCGAGATGGTCGCCTCGAGGGACGGGTCGTCGGAGGCTGCCACACCCGGCCGGCGGGTGGAGCCGAAGGCCACCAACCGGCTCCGGGAGAGGGGCGCCCGGGCCAGCCGCTGGAAGACCTGGGTGTCCCTGGGGTTGGCGCCGGGCCAGCCCGCCTCCACGTACGCCACCCCGAGCCGGTCCAGCCGTCGGGCCAGCCGGATCTTCTGGTCCACGCTGAGCTGGATCCCGAAGCCCTGCATGCCATCCCTGAGGGTGGTGTCGTACAGGACGGGGGCCGGGACCGCGACGGGGCGGCTCACCTTCGGGCCGCCAGCCGCCCCACGACCTGCTCCGCGACCTCCGAGGTGGTGGCGCGTCCCCCGAGGTCAGGGGTGAGGCAGCGGTCGCCGACCGTCCCGGCCACGGCGTCCTCGACCGCCGCCCCCAGATCGGGCCGGTCCAGGGAGAGGCGCAGCAGCATCGAGATGGCGAGGATCGCTCCCAGGGGGTTGGCGATCCCCCGGCCGGCGATGTCGGGAGCGGAGCCGTGCACCGGCTCGAAGAGCCACGGCCCCTCACCACCTCCGCTGGCAGAGGGCAGCAGGCCCAGGGTTCCCGGCAGGGCGGCAGCCTCGTCGGTCAGGATGTCCCCGAAGAGGTTCTCCGTGACCACGACGTCGAAGTCCGTGGGCCGGAGGAGCAGCCGGAGGGCGAAGCTGTCCACCAGGCAATGCTCCAGCTCGCATTCGGGATGCCTCCTTCCAACCTCCGAGGCCACCTCGCGCCAGAGGCGGGAGGTGGCCAGCACGTTGGCCTTGTCCACGGACACGACCCGGCGGGAGCGCTCCCGCGCCAGCCGGAAGGCCACCTCCAGGACCCGGACGATCTCCGCCTCGGAGTACTCGGTGGTGTCCACCGCCCGCCTCCCCGGGGCGGCTCCGGCCCGTCCCTGGGGGCGGCCGAAGTAGGCACCGCCGGTGAGCTCCCGCACGAAGAGGACATCGGCTCCCCGGACCACCTCGGGTCGCAGGGCGCTGAACTCCTCGAGCCCCTCCAGGACCCGTACCGGGCGGACGTTGGCGAAAGCCCCCAGTTGGCGGCGGAGCTGCAGCAGGCCGGCCTCGGGCCGCGCCGGGCCGGAGTCCCAGCGCGGGCCGCCCACCGCCCCCAGGAACACCGCGTCGGCCTCACGAGCCGCCTTGAAGGTGGGCGCGGGAAGCGGATCCAGGCCCTGGTCGAGGGCCGCTCCCCCGATGGGATGGCGGGTCACCTCCAGTCCGATGCCGCTCTCCGCCAGCGCCGAGGCCAGCACCTGGAGTGCGGCCTCGGTCACCTCGGGACCGACACCGTCTCCCGGCAGGACCGCCAGCCGGAGGCGCCTCGGGCTGGAGGTCACGGCGCCATCCCGGGCTGGGGGCCCCCGACCTCGCCCACGATCCGGATCAGGGCGGCGTCCTCGACCTGCTTGCTCTCATCCGCCACCTCCAGGAAGCGCTCCCAGACCGCGGGCAGCGCCGACGTGGGCAGCTCGACCCCGATGAGCTGGAGGCGGTGCACCAGGGCGTGCCGGCCGGAGCGGGCGGTGAGGACGATCTGGGAGGGGTCGGCGCCCACGTCCTCGGCGGAGATGATCTCGTAGGTGCGGCGGTCCTTGAGGACGCCATGCTGATGCACCCCCGAGGCGTGGGAGAAGGCGTTGCCGCCCACCACCGGCTTGTTGGGGGGCACCGGGGTCCCGGTGAGCTCGGAGATGAGCCGGGAGGTGGGGACCAGCTCCCGGGCGTTCAGGTGATCCTCGAGCCCCAGCGCCGGGCGGCGCACCCGGAGCGCCATGAGCACCTCCTCCAGGGCGGCGTTCCCGGCCCGTTCCCCGATGCCGTTGATGCAGCCCTCCAGCCGCCGGGCCCCGGCGGCGATTCCGGCCAGCGAGTTGGCGGTGGCCAGCCCGAGGTCGTCGTGGCAGTGGACGCTCACCAGGACCCGGTCCATCCCCCGCACCTCGGACCGCACCCCGGCCACCAGGGCGGAGAACTCCGCCGGGAGGCAGTACCCGGTCGTGTCAGGGAGGTTGATCACGCTGGCGCCTTGGTCCACCGCCACCTGCACCACTTCGCAGAGGTACTCCGGGTCCGCCCGGCCCGCGTCCTCGGGCGAGAACTGGACCGTCTCGCAGAGGGAGCGGGCGAAGGCCACCGCGTCTCTGGTCCGGCGCAGCACCTCCGCCCGGTCCAATCCCAGCTTCTGGGTGATGTGGACGTCGGAGACCCCGATGAAGACATGGACCAGGTGGCGCGGGGCCTCCCGCACCGCCTCATGGACCGCCTCGATGTCGCCTCTGACCGCCCTCGCCAGGCCGGTGATCGCCGGTCCCTCCACCTGGCGGGCGATGGTCCGCACCGCCTCCAGGTCCCCGGGCGAGGATGCCGGGAAGCCGGCCTCGATCACGTCCACCCGGAGGCGGGCCAGCTGGCGGGCCACCTGGAGCTTGGCAGCGGGGCTGAGGCTGAACCCCGGGGACTGCTCCCCGTCCCGGAGAGTGGTGTCGAAGAACTCGACCACGCCCGGCGGTGGCACGGCCGAGGGTACTCCGGCCTCCGGGACCATCATGCCCGCTCCCCCGCCGGGGCCGGGACCTCGGCGACGGGCCGGATCCAGCTCATCTGGCTGCGCAGCCGCGCCCCCACCTCCTCGATGGGGTGCTCGGCCTCCCGCGCCCGACGGTCGAGGAAGGCCCGGCGGCCGGTGCGGTTCTCGTCGATCCAGCGCTCGGCGAAGCTGCCCTCCTGGATCTGCTGCAACACCTGGCGCATCCGCTGGCGCACGCTCTCGTCGATGAGGAACTCCCCGCTCTGGTAGTCGCCGAACTCGGCGGTGTCGCTGACGCTGTAGCGCATCAGGGAGAGCCCCCCCTGGTACATCAGGTCGACGATCAGCTTCAGCTCGTGAAGGCACTCGAAGTAGGCCAGCTCGGGCTGGTAGCCGGCCTCGGTAAGGGTCTCGAAGCCCGCCTTGACCAGCGCCGATACCCCGCCGCAGAGCACCGCCTGCTCCCCGAAGAGGTCAGTCTCGGTCTCCTCGCGGAAGGTGGTGAGCAGCACCCCGGCCCGGGTGGCGCCGATCCCCCTCGCGTACGCCAGGGCCCGCGCCAGCGCCCTGCCGCTGCGGTCCTGGTGGACGGCGACGAGCGCCGGGCAACCGATCTCCTCGCGGAAGCAGGAGCGCACCATGTGCCCCGGGGCCTTGGGCGCCACCATGGCCACATCGCAGTCCTCGGGCGGCACCACCGTCCCGTAGTGGATGGCGAAGCCGTGGGCGAACAGGAGAAGACACTCCGGCCTGAGCGCGGCCGCCAGGCCGTCCCGGAAGAGCTGCGCCTGGTCGTGGTCCGGCACCAGCACCATGACGACGTCGGCGCCCCTGGCCGCCTCGTCCGGAGGCAGCACCAGAAAGCCGTCGGCCGCCGCCCGCACCCGGCTGCGGCTGCCCGGGGGAAGGCCCACCCGGACCCGGTACCCGCTGTCGCGGAGGTTCTGGGCGTGGGCATGGCCCTGGCTGCCGTAGCCGAGGATGGCCACCTCAGCCCCCGCCAGCTGGCCGGGGTCCGCGTCCTGGTCGTAGAAGATCTGCATCTGGTCAAGCCTCCTGGGGCACGGCGGGCTGAAGGGCTATCGGGCGGCCGCGGGCGAAGTCCTGGAGGCCCAGCCCGGCGAAGACGGTCTGGGCCTCATCCAGCGCGGGAGGTGGGCCGCCGAGAGCCGCGACCAGCCGCTCCGGGCTGCGTTCCACCACCTGGGCCCCCCTCCTCGCGAGCTCGGGCTCCAGCTCCCTCGCGAAGGGTGGACGGAACTCGAAGAGGCCGAAGGTCCACTCCGTGACCCCGGTCTCGGTCAGGTCCTCCACCGCCACCACGTCGATGAGCTTTAGAAGCTGCAGGGCCGCCTGCTCCGGGGGCTGGGTCCCGGTGTCGACCCGGAGCCAGAGCCGCAGCTCCCCCTCCTCGGGCCCCTTGGCCACAGCGCAGGAGAGGAGACGGTGCCCCCGGCGGCTAACGCAGTTGGTGACCCGCTGCAGGATCCCCGCACGGTCCTCCACCCGGACGCAGAGGAGCCGGGGAGAGCTGGCGGTTCCGGTCACGGGTATGGGCACTCGACGAACTCCGAGAGGGTCCCGCCCAGGGGCACGATGGGGAAGATCCCCGCCTCCGGGTCGATCCGGAACTCCAGGACCGCCGGCCCGGGGTGGGCGATGGCCCGGTCCAGGGCGGGCCCGACCTCGGCGAGGTCTTCCACCGCCTCCCCGAAGCAGCCGAAGGCCCGGGCCAGGGTCGGGAAGTCGGGGGTCACCGTGTGGTCCACCTGGGAGCGGACCCCGCCGTAGAAGTCGTCCTGGAACTGGCGGACCATCCCCAGCTGGCGGTTGTTGAGGATCAGCACCTTGACCGGAAGGTTGGCCTCCACGGCGGTGGCCAGCTCCTGCACCGTCATCACCAGCCCACCCTCTCCGCAGACGGCGAAGACTCGGCCGGCGGGGGCGGCGGCCTGGGCCCCGATGGCCGCGGGGAGGGCGTAGCCCATCGTCCCCTGGCCCCCGGAGTTGAGGAACAGCCCGGCTTCACCGCCGCTCCAGCCGGTGGCCGCCCACATCTGGTTCAGCCCCACGTCGGCCACCGTGATGTCGGCCGGGCGGCGGCGGGCATAGTAGGCCCGGAGAACCTCCTGGGGCTGGAGCCGCCCGTTATGGGGGTGCCGCAGCGGGTGCCGGACGCGCCAGCTCTCTACCTGCTCCCGCCACGCCGGGCGAGAGCCGGGCTCAACCTGGGCCGAGAGACGCTCCAGGACGTCCCGCGCGTCACCCACGATCTGGCAGTCCGCCGCCACCGTCTTCCCCAGCTCGGCGGGGTCGATGTTCACATGGATGATGTGCTCCGCCCGGGGGGCGAAGCCGTCCAGGCGGCAGGTGACGCGGTCGTCCGCCCGCATCCCGACCATCAGCAGGAGATCGCAGTCGGTGACCGCCCGGTTGCAGTAGCCGGTGCCCATGAAGCCCACCAGCCCGAGGCCCAGGGGGTGGGGATTGGGGAACACGCCGGTGCCGAGGAGGGTGGTGCCGACCGGGGCGTCCATCTTCGCGGCCAGCCCGAGCAGCGCGGCCTGGGCCCCGGCGATGGCCACCCCCCGGCCCGCCAGGATCACCGGGCGCCGGGCCCGCGAGAGCTGAGCTGCGGCGGCCTCAATCTGGTCCTCCCGCGCTAGGGCCGGGGCGGCGTGCCGCCGGAGACGTGCCAGGGGCCGGTCGTCCCCCTGGTGGGCCTGCTGAACATCCTTGGGAATGTCGATCAGGACCGCCCCGGGGCGCCCGGTCCGGGCGATGTGGAAGGCCTCCGCCACCACCTCCTCAATCTCCCCGGGGTCGCGCAGCTGGTAGCTGTGCTTGGTCACGGAGAGGCAGGATCCGATCACGTCCGACTCCTGGAACGCGTCCGTGCCGATGGTCGGGGAGGCGACCTGGCCGGTGATGGCCACCACCGGGACCGAGTCGAAGTGGGCGGTCGCCAGGCCCGTGACCAGGTTGAGGGCGCCGGGGCCCGAGGTGGCGAGGCAGACGCCCACCCTTCCGCTCGCCCTGGCGTACCCGTCCGCCATGTGCGCCGCCCCCTGCTCGTGGCGCACCAGTATGTGCCGGAGGGGGAACCGGGGGAGATGGCGGTAGATCGGAAGGTTGGCGCCCCCCGGGATTCCGAACACCGTCTCGACACCCTGCCCCACCAACGCCGAGAGCAGTACCTCGGCCCCGCTGCGGGCGGGGACGACCTCCAGCTCCGGCTGGCTCTGGCGGTCCTGGCGGAAGGCGAGGAAGGTGGACACCTCGGCTACCAGTCGGTGCCGTAGGCGCTGGCGATGGAGGCGGTGATGGCGGCGTCGGCGGCCAGCCGGCGGACCTCGTGGGAGGGCTCGGCGGCGTGACGCCGGCGCACCCAGTTGCGCCCGGCCTCGCTGAGCGCGATGTCTTCGGGGAAGGTCTCCGTCCTCGGTCCCTGGTCCTGTCGTTCCTGCACTTCCAGTCCTCCTCACGGGTACAAAAAAAAGCCCCCCGGGGTCTCC
>JAJZGN010000090.1:0-6876 GCA_021798435.1 bacterium
CTGGGAGCGGGAGCTGCCCGTCTGGGAGCCGGGAGGAGCGGAGGTGGCCACCAGGGTCTCCGCCGGGGAGGTGCTGAACCGGCTGGCGGAGAAGATCCCGTGGATCGTGGGGGGGGACGCGGACCTCTCCGAGTCCACCAAGACACGCCTCACCGAGGAGCGGGACTTCGACGGACAGACGGGGGACGGAAGGAACCTCCACTTCGGGGTCCGGGAGCATGCCATGGGGGCGGCGGTCAACGGCATCGCCGCCCACGGAGGGGTTCGCCCCTTCAGCGCCACGTTCTTCACCTTCTCCGACTACCAGCGGCCCTCGGTGCGGCTCTCCGCCCTCTCCTCGCTGGGCGTGGTGTGGGTCTACACCCACGACAGCATCGGCCTGGGAGAGGACGGTCCCACTCACCAACCGGTGGAGCAGCTGGCGGCGCTCCGGGTCATCCCCGGTCTCGTGGTGCTCCGCCCCGGGGACGCCAACGAGTCCAGCTGGGCCTGGATGGTGGCCTTGCAACGCGGATCCGCCCCCACGGCGCTGGTCCTCTGCCGCCAGGGACTGCCGGTGCTGGAGGGTACCGGGGAGCTGGGACGGGAGGGGGTGGCCCGGGGTGGGTACATCCTCCAGGAGGCGCGCGGGGGTTTGCCGGAGGTGGTGCTGATCGGCACCGGCAGTGAGCTCTCGATCTGCGCCGCGGCCCGGGAGCTGCTTCGGGAGGAGGGGATCCCGGCCCGTCTGGTGAGCATCCCCTCGCTGGAGCTCTTCCGAGAGCAGGAGGCGGGCTACCGCTCCCTGGTACTCCCGGATGGCCTTCCCCGGGTGGCGGTGGAGGCTGGGGTCCCACAGCCCTGGGAGGCGGTGGTGGGGCCCGCCGGGGCGGTGATCGGCGTGGAGCGCTTCGGCGCCTCCGCGCCCTACAAAACCATCTACGAGCATCTGGGGCTTACCCCGCAGCGGGTGGCCCAGCGGGCTCGCGAACTTCTTGAGGCTTGAAGAGGTGGCGGAAATGGCCGAGAACACCCTGCGCCAGCTGGCGGACCACGGTCAGAGCGTCTGGTACGACAACCTGAGCCGGGACCTCATCAGCTCCAACGGCCTCCGGGAGCTCATCGATCTGGGAGTGGTCGGGGTGACCGCCAACCCCACCATTTTCGAGCAGGCGGTCTCCGGCAGCGATGCCTACGACCTGGAGATTGCCAGCCTCTCCCGCGAGGGGCTCAGCGACGAGGAGATCTACGACCGCCTGATCGTGGAGGACGTCCGGGCGGCCTGCGACATCCTGGCCGGGGTCCATCGCCAGAGCGGTGGCCGGGACGGGTACGTGAGCCTTGAGGTGGCCCCCCGGCTGGCCCACGACACGGAGGCGACCGTCGCGGCCGCCCTCCGCTACCGGCAGCTGGTGGGGCGAGACAACCTCATGATCAAGATCCCGGCGACGCCGGAGGGGGTGCCGGCGGTGGAGGAGGCCATCGCCCAGGGGCTGAACGTCAACGTCACCTTGATCTTCGCCGTCGAACGCTACCGCGAGGTCATGGAGGCCTACTCCCGAGGGCTGGAGCGGCGGGTGGCGGCCGGCCTCGACGTGTCCGGAAGCCGCTCGGTGGCCAGCTTCTTCGTGAGCCGGGTCGACACCGAGGTGGACCGCCGGCTCGACCGTCTGTCCGAGGGAGCGGACCCGGACCGGGTCCGCGAGCTGTCGGAGGCGCACGGCACCGCCGCCATCACCAACGCCGCCCTGGCCTACCTGGCCTTCGAGGAGGTGATGCGAGGACCGCGCTTCGCATCCCTGCGGGAGGCCGGGGGCCAACTGCAGCGCCCCCTGTGGGCCAGCACCAGCACCAAGAACCCCGCCTATCGAGACGTCCTCTACTGCGAGGAGCTGATCGCCCCGGACACTGTCAACACCATGCCGCCGGCCTCGGTCCGGGCCTTCCTGGACCACGGGCGCGTGCGCGACAGCCTGCGCGAACACCTGGCGCTGGCGGGGGCGGACCGGGACCACCTGGCTTACCTGGGAATCGACCTGGCAGACGTCACCAAACTCCTCGAGGAGCAGGGGGTGGCCAGCTTCGCCGCGTCGATGGACAAGCTCCTGGCCGAGGTGGGCGGGAAGCGGGCCAGCCTCGGCGCCGGCCGGGTCGTGGCCTCCCCGCGCACCCGCTTCATCGCCACCGCCACCACGGCGGGGCTTGAGCTGGGTTCGACCGCCGCACCGGTCGAGGAGGTGGCCGCCCGGCTGGCGGCCTCCCAGGCCAGCGCCCGGCTGACCGCCAGAGACGTCTCGCTCTGGCCAGGCGACGAGGCCCAGCGCGAGGAGATGGGCCACCGGCTCGGTTGGCTCGATGAACCTCGCCGCCAGCAGGGAGCGATCTCTCGCCTCAAGGGCCATCGGAGTTGGGTACGGGACCGGGGGTTCCGCCAGGCACTTCTCGTGGGTATGGGGGGGAGCAGCCTGTGTCCCGACGTGCTCTCGCAGACCTTCGGAGCCGCCCCGGGTTTCCCGGAGCTACTGGTGCTGGACTCCACCGACCCCGATCAGGTGAGCCAGGTCGCGTCCGGACTGGAGCTGGAGCGCACCCTGGTGATCGTCTCCTCCAAGAGCGGGGGAACGACGGAAACGCTGAGCCACCTCGCCTACTTCCACGATTTGCTGGTGAAGGCGGTGGGGGAGAAGGCTGGCGAACACTTCGTCGCCGTCACCGACCCTGGGACCCCGCTCGAGGTCAGGGCCCGAGAGCTGGGTTTCCACGAGGTGTTCTCCGCCAACCCTGAGATCGGCGGTAGGTACAGCGCCCTCTCCGACTTTGGGCTGGTGCCGGCGGCTACCATCGGCGTGGACCTGGACCAATTCCTGGCGGCGGCGCTGGCGATGGCCGAGGCCTGCGCGGCGCCTGAAGGAAGTCCGGGGGAGGAGCTGGCAGCGGTCCTGGCCGGGTCGGCGGCCAGCGGTCGGGACAAGGTCACTATCGTGGCGGACCCCGACCTCGAGGCTCTGCCGGTCTGGATCGAACAGCTCCTGGCGGAGTCCACCGGCAAGGAGGGGAGGGGACTGGTGCCGGTGGTGGGGGAGCCGGTCATGGAGGTGGCGGCCTACGGCGCCGACCGGCTCTTCGTCCACCTCGAGAGCGGCTCTGCCAACCCGGATCCCAAGACCACCGCCTGGCTGCAGGAGCTGGTCCGGGCGGACCAGCCGGTTGTTCACCTTCCATCGCCGCACCTGCTGGACCTGGGGGCGGAGTTCTACCGCTGGGAGGTGGCCACGGCGCTGGCTGGTTCCGCGCTTCAGATCGACCCCTTCGACCAGCCCAACGTTCAGGAGAGCAAGGACAACACCGCACGGCTTCTGGCCCAGTACCAGGCCGACGGCCAGCTGCCGGAGCCGGCATGCGATCTCGAGAGCGGGAAGTTGCAGCTCACCGGATGCGCCGGTGCTTCCGACCTGGATTCGGCCCTCCGGCAGTGGCTGGCGGGAGTGGGGCGCGGCTGGTACGTAGCCGTCATGGCCTACCTGCCCATGCGCCCGGGACATCCCGAGGATCTGGAGGAGATCGCGCGGCTGCGCCGGGCGATCTCCCTGGCCACCGGGTGCGCTACCACCTTCGGCTTCGGTCCGCGCTTCCTCCACTCCACCGGGCAGCTGCACAAGGGGGGGCCGGCCAGCGCCGCCTTCCTGCAGATCACCGGTTCCCACCGCACCGCCCCCGCGATTCCAGGCCACGCCTACGACTTCGCCACCCTTCAGGCGGCCCAGGCGCTCGGGGACTACCTCTCCCTCTCAGGGCGGCGGCGCAGGGTCCTCAGGGCAAACCTGCTGGATGTCGGAGCCGGCCTCCTGGAGCTCACCCTGGGCCTGGAGCGGCTCCTCACCCCGGTGGGTGGGCCCCATTGATTGAGTGGCGGACGGTCCCGAGAAGGGGGCCCGGGGGCCTTGGCTGAGGTTGGTGCACCGGGTCACTGCCGGGTCCTGGTGCAACCCGACCCGGAGGCGCTGGCCCGCTTCACGGCCGCCACCACCACCCTCATCATCCAGGAGGCCGTCGCCCGGAGGGGGGCCGCGCTGGTGGGGCTGCCCGGCGGTGAGACACCGCGTCGGTTTCTGGAGCTCTTGGCGGAGCAGTCCGAGGTGGATTGGGCACGGGTGGTGTTGCTGCCAGCCGATGAGAGGGTGGTCCCGCCCGCCGACCCGCGTTCCAACGAAGGGATGATCCGACGTTGCCTGCTGGAGCGTATCGCGGGTCCCGGCCCCCGGCTCCTCTCGTGGGAGGCCGGCAGCGGACTTGGGGCAGCCGAGCTCTGCGCCAACTTCCGGGGACTGCTTCTGAACCTCGACTCGGGCGGGGCACCCGCCATGGACCTTTGCTTGCTCGGAATGGGGCAGGACGGCCATACCGCGTCCCTCTTCCCTGGGCGGGAGTACGACCAGGGCTCCCTGGCCCTCGACTCGACCTCCCCCGCGGGCGAGCCCAGGCTCAGCCTCGGTCCGGCCGCCCTCCGCGCAGCCCGGAGACTGGCCCTCCTGCTGGCCGGCCCGGAGAAGAGCGAGACCCTGGTCCGGGTGGCCGAGGGGCCGTACGACCCCATCTCCCTCCCGGCCCAGCTGGCAGCCCGGCGGCCCCAGGGGGCGGAGGTGTGGTGTGACGGGGCCGCAGCGGCGATGCTCACCGGGGGCTGAGTTGGTCCAGCTCGCTCCCTCGATCCTCGCCGCCGACTTCTCCAGGCTGGGCGACGAGGTGGCGGCCTGCGAACGGGCCGGGGCCCACCGCATTCACATCGACGTGATGGACAACCACTTCGTACCCAACCTCAGCATGGGACCCGAGGTGGTCTCGGCCTGCCGCCGCCACACCCGCCTGCCGCTGGAGGTGCACCTCATGGTGGAACGCCCCGACAGCATCATCCCGGCGTTCATCGAGGCCGGCTGCGGCACGGTCACGGTGCACCTGGAGGCGGGACCGCAGCCGCACCGTAGCGTGGCGCTCGTCCACCAGCTGGGAGCCCGGGCCGGGATAGCGATCAATCCTGGGACCGCGACCTCGCTCCTTCGGACCCTCCTGCCCGAGGTGGAGCTGGCGCTCGTCATGTCGGTGGACCCAGGGTTCGGGGGCCAGCGCCTTCTGCCCCAGGCCCTCCCGCGGCTCAGGGAGGTGGCGGAGTTGATCTCCCAGCTGAACCCCGACTGCGAGCTGGAGGTGGACGGGGGTGTGGACTGCGACAATGTGTCCAGCTGCGTAGCCGCCGGGGCCACGGTGGTGGTGGCGGGAACCTCTGTGTTCGCCGCCCCCAATGGCGCCGTCGCCGGGGTCGGGTGCCTCCTGGAAAGGATCTCGGGAGGAGCGGGTGGGCAGCTGCCGTGACCGTGACGCCGAGGAGGTTGGGAGAGAATGCCCCGTAGTCCGCTGGCGGTGCCCGAGCATCCGCAGCTAACGCCGGAGGTCCGCCAGGCCTGGGTGGAGGTGGATCGCAAGCTGGGCGTGTTCATCATCCCCCAGCTGCGCGAGCTGGGACAGGAGAAGGCGGTCGACGGGCTGTTGGCTCGGGGTGCCGAGCTGGCGACCTTGGCTTCCGACGGGGAGCACGAGGCGCTGCTCCCCGGGTATGGGGACCTGCTCCAGGAGGCTCAGGCGGCACTCCGGGAGGCGAGGAGCCAGGAGGTGGCGGCGAGCCGGGCGTCTGGGGCCAGGAGGCACGAGGAGGCCGAGGCCGAGTCGGCGATCCGGCTGGCCCGCAGCCGCCTACCGGCGCGACGCATGACGAGGCTGGAGGCGCGGTTGGCCGAGCTCGTTGACGGCAGTCCGCAGGAGAGGCGCCTCGCCATCGCCGAGGCCATAGAGGAGTGGGATCGGATGGCCCAGACCAGGGAGGCGAAGCTCGCCGAGCGCATGGCCGAGACCGCCCATCTGCCGGTCAGGCCCCGCCAGCGCGAGACCGCCCGCAGTCGCAAGGCGAGGCGAGACCAGGAGCGAATCCTGGAGTTGGCTCGCAACTTCGACCCGGAGCGGGCGCTGGGAGCGCCCGCCCGGGCCGGTCAGTGACGGGAGGCCTCTAGCTCCAGGGCCTCGCCCTCCTCGGCCTCGATGGTGATCCAGTCCGGTTGCCCCAGCAGCCGGCTGACCTCCACCATGATGCGGCCCTGGGCGTCGAAGACGGCGTCCTGCACCCGGTCGATGCTGGGGCGGCTGCTGGCCACCACCTGGGCGAGGTCCGGGTCGACCTGGGAGACCTCGGCCCGGCGCAGCTCCTCGGTGATCGCCGGCGGCACCACCCGGCGCTCCCGGATGCGGGCGTCCTCAAGGTCGGCGAGAACGCGGTCCAGGTGCTCCAGGTGGGAGCGGTACTTGCGCAGCTTCCTGGTCCGGGCCAGGCTCTCGCGCTGCCGACGCAGGATGTCGTGGTGGGTAACCCGGTAGCGGTTGTCCCGCTCGGTGGTCATCATCTGGTCACTTCCTCGGTTGGGGCGCCACGCCTCATGGGTTGGTCCCTCTGGGGAGCTCAGCGTGGCTTGGGCCCCTCGGTGTCAACGGCAATGGACGCAACCCGGTTACCCGGTGCTCCCCACCACCCGGCAGCTCCGCACGCCGCGGCTGCGCACCCCAAGTATACCCGGTGGGGCGCAGTTTCAGCTCCTCCCGGCGACCCCAATTTCGGCCCCCCCTGCTGGCTGCGCGGCGGGGGCGCCTCACCTCTGGGCTCTCGGGCAGGACCGGAGTTGGCGCCCACTTCAAGTGCGCCCTGGAGCGGGACCGCGGCCAGCGGCTGAGTGCCACCCGAATCGGTGCGGGGTAGCCGGAGGGGTGGCGGAGCCGAGGTCGCGGAGGTCGGCGGGCGGGTGGGCCGCAGCCGATCTCTTAGACTTGGTATGTGGCCACCACGCCTCGAAAGAGCCG
>JAJZGN010000090.1:6886-7952 GCA_021798435.1 bacterium
CCGCCACCCGCTCCGCGGCCTTGCCGCATGGTCTCACCGCCCAGCAGGGCCGCGACATGTACCGCAAGATGGTCCAGATCCGCCACTTCGAGGACCACGCCGCCGAGGCCTATGCCCAGGCCAAGGTGGGCGGCTTCCTCCACCTCTACATCGGAGAGGAGGCGGTGGCGGTGGGAGCGATCACCGCGGTTCGCGAGGACGACCACATCCTCGGGCACTATCGCGACCACGGGTACGCGCTCGCCCGGGGCTGCGACGTCAAAGCGTGCATGGCCGAGCTCTTCGGGCGCGAGACCGGGATCTGCCACGGCCGGGGCGGGTCGATGCACCTGGCGGATGCGTCCCGTCATTTCTGGGGCGGCCACGCCATCGTGGGAGCCCACATCCCGATCGGGGCGGGGATGGCCTACGCCATGCAGTACCGCGAGGAGCCGCTGGTGGTCCTGGACTTCTTCGGCGACGGCGCCACCGGCAACGGAATCTTCCACGAGGGCCTGAACATGGCCGCCCTCTGGAACCTCCCGGTGATCTTCATCTGCGAGAACAACCTCTACGGAATGGGGGCGACCTTGGCCGAGGAGTCTCCGGTGTCCGACATGATGATCAAGGCTGAGGGCTACACCATGCCCGCAGTGCAGTGCGACGGCATGGACGTGCTCTCGGTGTATGGGGCGGTCCGGCAGGCTGCGGAGCATTGCCGCTCGGGCAAAGGGCCGTTCTTCGTCGAGGCCATGACCTACCGCTTCCGGGGCCACTCCATGGCCGACCCGGAGCTCTACCGCGACAAGGAGGAGGTCCGTCGCTGGCGGGAGCTGGACCCTATCCCCCGCTTCGGGGACTTTCTGGTCCAGCACCGGGTCACCAGCCCGCAGGAGCTGGCCGAGGTCAACGAGGAGGTCGAGGCCGAGATGCTGGAGGCGGTGCGCTTCGCGGACAGTTCCCCCTGGCCCGAGCCTGACACGGTGGATCGCTGGATCTACGCCAAGCCCATCGATCCCGAGGCGCAAGAGGAGGCGCCTTCCATGGCAGCGGACCCGGCGGGGGCGGCCACCTAAGTGGCTGAGCT